>DALZ01000014.1:0-2809 GCA_002496955.1 Euryarchaeota archaeon UBA128
CATACAACCTTCTGGGACGACTGGTGGCCTGGTATCAAAAAGTAACGAAATGTTAGACTGTTGCCAGTCCTGTTGATTTACTGTTTTCACCCCAGCAGCATCTGCTAAGTGTTGGCAATGTTTCATCCATGCACTGCGTCGAAATGCATTATATGGTCTAGTTTCTGATGTTAATACGGCACAATTATCATTGGTTATTACCGCCCATTTATTCCAAGTTCCAGCAGCCAATTTCTGTGCATTTTGTAATACTGGATCACTCCAGAAGCCCCAGATATGATCCTTGGCCAGTGGTGCGTTTGAGGGCCTGATGAGGGTAAGCTTTTGATTCAGTTCACCTGCTCTAGAGGCTAGCGAAATTGCTGCACATCCGTCACCGATAATCTCGATGTCATGAGACATAAGGAAGCCCCCTCAATGAGGTGTGGAGGTTCGAATTATGTTCATGCTTTCTTCGTCTGATGCGTTTTAGCAGTCCTGAGATTGCCTTGAATGAGCAGATTAACTTGGTAGTGCGAGTGGTAACTTGTCGGCCTTCATGCCAGACATAACCTTTGTCTGCAAGCTGGATGCCAATCTGGCGGTAGACTTTGGCGGCGATGGCGATTGACATGTGTGCACGCCAGTGAAGGGATGAGAATCCTTTGGCGCCGCTAATGTAGAAACTTTCAGCCATTTCCAGAAGTCGCTCAACGGATTGAGTAATTTTTTTCGCACTTTCTGAATTAGGTTTAGTCGCACAGTCGATGATTTCTTGCGGTGTTATCTCACCTGTCCACGTAGTTGGCAAATAGCGCCTGCCCATTTGAGCATCTTCCAACACATCCCTTGCGATATTGGTAAGTTGCATAGCGATGCCCAAATCAATTGCGTGAGCTTTGGCATCAAGGTCGTGGCAGTCTAAAACGTGGCACATCAGTAACCCAACAGTGCCGGCAACGCGGTAAGCGTATCGCAATAGTTCCGCCTCATCAGCAATGATTACCTCATCTCGCTGGTCATCAAGTAAACCATCAATTAGGGCAATTAATACCGGCAGCGGGAATTCTTGATCTTCCATCAATGGTGCAAATGACCTTAGGGCAGGGTCGGCATTGGTATTACCCTCAATTAGCGCTTCTCTAATATTGATTAGTCGTTGCGGCCCGTTCTCAATATCGCCATCAGCCATGTCGTCTAGTAAGCGACAAAAAGCATACAGTTTGGCCGCTTCCGAACCCATTTTTTGGCCTAAAAAACGCTTGGCCCAATGGAAACTTTCTCCGTTCAGAGCAAGGGACTCGTCGGGTGTCAGGTTTTCATTGTTCATTGTTAACAATCCAAGATTTTAGTAGCGAAGTGGCTCCTAATTGAAACTATGATATTATATCGCTTTTAAATGACTGTTTTTTCGACGACATTTAATACTTATTTACAACATTGAACAAAACGGCTTTTTATTTACCTAAATCTTGACCGTCGGACCATGGCAGAGGTGTCTCAAAGCGGTAAAACTGCAGCAGTGATTGGTAGCGGTTTTGGCGGCTTAGCCGCAGCGATTAGATTACAGAGCGCGGGCATTCAAACGGTTCTCTACGAAGCGCGCGATAAACCGGGAGGTAGAGCCTATGTTTACCACGATGAAGGCTACACCTTTGATGCTGGACCCACAGTTGTTACTGCACCTCATACTTTGGAAGAATTATTTGAGTTAACGGATCGGAAATTATCAGATTACATCGAATTGATTGAGGTTGCGCCGATGTATCGTTTAATTTGGAGTGATGGCGACAAATTTGACTATACAAGGGATGCTGATAAAATGCTGGAGCAGATTAGGGCGCGCAGCGAGCGTGATGCCAGAGGATATCAGGAGTTCTTCAAATACTCAGAGAAGGTATTTGATAAGGGCTACACAGATCTGGTAGATCGGCCCTTTCTGCGCTTCTCTGACATGCTAAAAGTCACTCCAGATTTGATGAAATTACGCGCCGAGCGCTCGGTCTACAAAACAGTGTCCAAGTATGTCAAAGATGAGCATCTACGACAAGCCATGAGTTTCCACTCATTGCTTGTTGGCGGCAACCCATTCCAAACCTCTTCAATCTATACGCTAATCCATTATCTAGAACGTCAGTGGGGGGTCTTCTTCCCGCGTGGTGGCACGCATGCACTGGTTCGAGCATTAGTCAAATTATTCGAAGAATTGGGTGGCGAATTACGCTTGAATAGCCCGGTAAAACAGGCCCGTTTGGTGAGCGACGGTAAGCAGCACGAGATTACTGACAATAATGGACAACAACAGGTGTTTGATGTTGTGGTATCCAATGCCGATATTCATCACACCTATAATCGAATCTACGGCGCCAACAAGACTGCTAAAAAGCGGGCCAAAAAGCTAGAAAAAATGGACTGGTCTATGTCATTATTTGTCCTTCATTTCGGCACTGATATCGAATACAAAGATGTCGCTCATCACACGATTTTATTCGGCCCACGATACAAAGGACTACTGGATGAGATATTCAAAGGCAGTAGTTTGCCGGAAGATTTCAGCTTGTATTTACATGTGCCAACCGTCACTGATCCTCAACTTGCTCCAGAGGGTTGCAGTGCTGGCTATGTCCTGGCACCAGTCCCTCACTTAGGTAGGGCCGACGTTGACTGGGATTCAATTGCTGAGGATTACGCTGACAAGATAATCAAGGCACTTGAGGTTGAGTTGCCAGATTTGAGCAAGCATATAGTAACTCGACGGCACTTCACACCGACGATGTTTGAAAGCGAATTAGTCGCCTACAAGGGTTCGGCCTTCTCTGTTGCACCAAAA
>DALZ01000014.1:3202-6140 GCA_002496955.1 Euryarchaeota archaeon UBA128
GGCGCGGGAACTCATCCAGGCGCAGGGCTTCCCGGGGTCATCAACTCGGCTAAAGCAACCGTTAGATTGGTAATGGAAGATGTCACTCCTCGCTAGTATCTGAATCTTCAATGTGAAATTCATCTGCTTTGAGACTGATAACTAATACTGCTATACCCAACAATCCGCCCATGACGAACAGAATCATAGAGGATAGACCTGCTGCACCAATGGCAACTCTAAGAACCACCGTAGAGAGTATGAAACCAGTGTTTCTAGCTAGGTTGGTGAAATCGGTCGAATAGCCATAAGAAATTAGCAGAATGAGAATGTCGGCAAGGATTAATACAGTGAAGAAATCAAGGAAAAACAGTTCTCGGGTTACTGAGCCATCGCCTTCACTAACGGATATGATCCAGCTACTGACAGATAAAATGGCCATGACGATGTAGGTTGCTAGTAAGAAAACCGCAATCTTTTGCTTGTTCTGAACAAAATTTAGCAAATCATTATTTTTGAAGTCTACTTTAGTCTCAGTCGAACTGTTTGCTCGATATATCAGTGAGGTGGTAAATAAGGTGATGAAGGTAAAACACTCAACAACAATTAGTTTCAATTCTGAATCGACAGTCCAGTCACCACTGAATTCTAACTCAGACAGTCGTTTGAATATATCTCGGACTACTAGCAAAGTAACGATTTCGAACTGTTTGCCTACCGCCGTTGAGAACGATTCAGGAATTGCTCTAATAAGTTGGTACACCTCGTAGGCAAGTAGAATCGAAAACGGCGTGTAAAGCGAATCCAATGGTGAATCTAGCAAGTCTGTTGATGCGGTGGTTACTTCAAGAATCCCCGCTTGATACAAGAACCAAAGGGTTAGGTGGATAACGAAACCGACTATTGCTGCCACTAAGGCATAGCGTCTAACTTGTTCCTCAGCGGGCTTACCAAGTAGTCGCCCGTGAAGGTTTACCAGAGCATCTGTCACAGTCTCTAGACGATAGGTTAGCCTAAATATGTGTGTTAGGCTTATAAATACGCAATTTACACAAAAAAACAGTCATATATAGTCATCAACAAATCGCCAGTTCTCATGCTTGAAGGCTTACCTTCTCACTTACAGGACCGAGCCAGACTAGCGAATGGTATCTCCCGTATTTCCGAGGGTAAACCAGTCATAGTTTGGCTTAAATCAGCACTGCGAATCCATGAAAATCCCGCCCTCGAGATTGGTATGCACTTAGCCGCAGCAAACGATACAGAACTACTGGTTTACCAAGCCATCGATGAGCGTTACCCACACGCTTCACTGCGTCAC
Source organism: Euryarchaeota archaeon UBA128 (assembly GCA_002496955.1). Lineage (GTDB taxonomy): Archaea > Thermoplasmatota > Poseidoniia > Poseidoniales > Poseidoniaceae > MGIIa-L1. The sequence goes on from DALZ01000014.1 coordinate 4,503, forward strand.
CACAACATGTTGTTAGATGGCGCTAAGGATTTGCACAATGGTTGTAAAAAGCTTGGATTACGCTATGTTCTTCATCTAGCAAGAGCAGATCATCGCCAGTCAATCATGACCGAATTTGCTAAATCAGCAGGTTGTATAATCACTGATTTGTTTCCCCTGCCACCATGGACTGATTGGGTAAACAGTGTCGCTAATGCTGCGACATGCCCAATACTCGAAGTGGATTGCCACTGCGTGATTCCAATGCCAATGTTTGGCAAATCAGTCGACCGCCCGTTTAAATTTAGAGATGCTACCAAAAAATTGCGCAAGCGATTAATTCAGCAATCGTGGCCAAAAGTCGAGTGCACGCCACGACCCTATACTGGCAAACTTCCTTTCGAACCCATCGATATCGAAAATCAAATTAGTGATGTCAAACAGCGTATTAAGTTGTTAAAAAGTTGCAGTATTGACCCGACAGTCCTCCCGGTGTGGGGCCAACAAGGTGGGGAAGTAACTAGTCTTGCTCGATGGCAAAAATTCCTTGATCATAATTTGAGTGGCTACGCTAGGCGTAGAAACAATGCCGCGGACCCAGAAGGTGTTTCTAGGTTGTCTGCAGCCTTCCATTATGGTTTCTTGTCACCGATGAAGGTCGCACGTGAAGCGTCCGCATTAGGCACAAAATCTGCTGATAAATACCTCGACGAGTTGATAATTTTTAGAGAGCATGCATGGCATCATGTTGCTAGCACAGCAACTCCATATTGCAGCTCAAATTTACCACATTGGGCCATTGAGTCGTGGAATAACACCGCTGATGATCCTCGACCAGTGCTTCTGTCACAACATCAAATCGAATTTGCTAGGTCACCTAATCAGTTATGGAACCTATGTCAAAACTCACTCCTAAGGCACGGTGAGTTACACAATAATCTGAGGATGACTTGGGGCAAAGCCATACCTCAGTGGAGTGCTAATTTAGAACAATCCTTGGTCAGGGCTCAGAAATACAACGACAAATATGCCCTCGATGGTCGAGATCCTTCATCAATTGCTGGTGTACAATGGTGCCACGGCCTTTTTGATCGGCCATTTTTCCCGTCGCTGCCAGTGATGGGCGTAGTCAGGAAACGTGATCTAGAAACTCATGCCTCACGCCTAGATATGGCAAAATATGAACAACATATCAACCGGTTTACCAATCCATCTGGTTGTGCGATTATAGTCGGTGGCAGCAGGCTAATTGACTGTTATGTAGCGAGAGTGCTACTGGACAATGGTATTGATGTCTATCACCTACCGGGCCTTTCACCGCTAGAAAGCACACCTCAGCAGTTAGATGATTCACAACTCACTGCTCTGCCTGATAATCTTAAGGAGAGACTAGAATCTTTAATCGACAAATTACAGACCTCCGAAGTTTCGCAAATTGCGAAGAATTTGGTCAGGGGGGTGCCGAAAATAACCGCCAAGGATTTACACATTGAACCAACGACAGACGGCGATAGGTTGTATCTAGAGCAGCACGACAAAAAACTGTCAATAATTGGATTTTTATCTACCAATACCGCCGAATTTACTAGTTTTGAGTGGGGGGACAGTGACGGTTTTACCACGGTAAAACAGGATTTGACAGAGGATTTTGAAAATGGT
>DALZ01000026.1:0-9936 GCA_002496955.1 Euryarchaeota archaeon UBA128
GAGGTATTACCACAGCACCTTACCTTTGATGAAAATGATGTTAATGAACATGGAGTTAGATTGCAAATGAATCCCCCAATTAGGTATACTGCGGATCGAGAAATCCTTTGGAAACGCCTTTTTGACGGAACTATTCAATGCATTGCTACTGACCATGCCCCACATACTCTCGAGGCAAAACAAAAGGGATTTCCCAGCGCCCCCAGCGGTATGCCTGGAGTAGAGACCTCACTACCAGTAATGTTGGATTATGTAAATCAAGGAAGATGTAGCATAGAAGACGTTGTCCGTTGGATGTCAACAAATGTTGCTGATTGTTATCGCATGATTGGTAAAGGAAAATTAGAGGTTGGCTACGATGGTGATGTCGTGCTCGTCGATATGAATCATAGTGCAGTTGTTGAAGATAAGAACTCCTGGGCTAGGGTAAAATGGAATCCTTTTCACGGTCGAGAGTTGACTGGATGGCCCGTATTAACCGTGGTTGAGGGGATACCAGTATTCGAGCGCTCGGATGGAACCGGCCAGAAAGGCCGACTATTAGTTGAGCCGGGTTCAGTTGGAAAACCGCTGCTGATGGAACCATGGAACTAGGCTTAATTGGTCAAAAACGCAGTTTTTTGTGACATAAGAATAAATACTATTCCTAACAATTTCACGTTAGGAGATAATTTATGAGTGGTTTAGAAGATACCTTTGGCAGTGGCTATCAGCAGATTATAATCGGATTTGTGGTGTTTATCCTTGGTGCGTTTTGGGGTGGTATTGAAGCAGACGGTAACATGACTGCGGCAGATGTATACTGGCCGGCACTAACAATGCTTGCCGGTGGAATGATTACCCTGCTGGGAATTTCCTTTGGCACGGAGCATGAAGATGACCGCACAAACGATTTGATGGATGCGATCGGCGAATTGACTGCCCGACTAGACAAATTAGTTGCCATGACTACCGGGAAAGATTCTGAGGAATGAGTTTACAAATTGTATAACTCGCCATATTTCTTCTCTACATAGTTGATGAATGGTTGGGGAGTTGGTGGTATGCCAGTGGCTAATTTGATTAGCTCACTGGGCGTGTATTTACTACCATTTTGGTGGATATTGGTCCGTAGCCAGTCCAACATTGGTAGCCAATTGCCACTTTCAACAATGGCGTTAATATCACCAAGCTCATCACCCATTGCATCAAGTAACTGCGCAGCATATAGATTTCCAAGAGTATAGGTTGGGAAGTATCCGAATGCCGCCATCGACCAATGAATATCTTGTAAACAACCGAGCCGATCCTCTGGAACCTTCATCGAAAACCATTCTTCGAACATTTGATTCCAAGCTTGTGGGATATCGTCAACAGAGAGATTATCATTGAATATTTTCTTTTCTAACTCATATCTTAACATGATGTGCAGGTTGTAAGTAACCTCATCAGCTTCCACTCTAATAAAGCCAGGTTCGACACAATTCGCAATTCTGTTCAACTCTTCTGGGCTCCAATCAGGTGACTCAGGAAAGTGTTCCTTGAACCAAGGTATTGCGACTTTCCAAAAAGCCGGTGTTCGACCAACCTGATTTTCCCAAAATCTGCTTTGTGATTCATGGACACCCAACGATACTGCATCACCTCTGGGAGTGAATGAATGGTCAGTGTCTAGGCCCTGTTCGTAAAGCGCATGGCCAGTTTCGTGCATGACCGCATACAGACAGGAAAACGGATCTTTTTCGTCAAACCTAGTGGTAAACCTCGTGTCACCTGGCCATAATCCAGCTGAGAACGGATGTGTCGAAGCGTCCATCCTTCCCGCCTCGAAATCAAAGCCAGTAGCCTGTGAGACAATTTTGCAAAACTCAGTCTGGGCATCTACCGGGAATGTCATTTCTGGAGGGAGATTGGGGTCTGGGTTACTTTTCTTAGCCTCCATTATCTTTTGGAGGAGCGGTACCAATTTGCTCTTCAAACCAGCAAATAGCGGATCATAGTCGCTAACCTTCATGCCAAATTCATACTCATCCAACAGCACATCATACCGAGTTGTTTCAACCCCGTAGTAGTCAATTTTCTGATTAGTCATGCTGATTAATTTGCCAAGGAAAGGTTTGAACTTACTGAAGTCTGAGGCTGCTCTCGCTTCTTGCCAAGCCACAAGGGCTTGAGACCTTGCTAAGGCAAATTCTGCAACAAATTCTGTGGGCAATTTTACCGCTTTGTCATAGCGTCTTCGAACCTCTCTGACGTTTGCTTGTTGATCGGCATTTAGCGATGGGTTTGATTCTAACTCAGTGATTAACTTAGCGAGATTGTCATCAGTTATTCTATTGTGCTGCTCTCTGGCAAGCCAAGACATAATCTCAGATCTTGATTTAGCACCTTTTGCTGGCATAATAGTTTCTTGGTCCCAACCCAGATGGCCTTGTATTGCGCCAAATTTGTGAATATCTTTTACCCGCTCGATAAATAAATCATAACTCGCCATGGAGGGCTGAATAAATCCACCCTCAATAATTTAACCACTAGTCGAAATCAGTAGTGTAGCATACACATTCAAAGCCTAGACTGTTATGCAATCAACCATGGCGAGGAAACAGCGGGATAACCCTGATGAGAATCGTCAATTGCCTGACGATGAACTGCAAGAAATTGTTGATTCTGTTATTGGTTCAGAGGTTGGCGAAAGTATCTCAGATAACACTGATGATGTCGATTTTACCATTGAGGAATTGCTTTCAGCCTCTGCAAAGATGGTCGTTGAAACATGTATGGACATCCGACGCGGTGAAAATGTACTCATTGTTTGTGACCCAACCACTGGTGAAATAGGCCAAGCGTTACACGAAGCTACAATAAAAAAATCTGATCGAGTTTTGCTAATTGTGATGCCAAAAGCCAAACACCATGGGGAGGAACCTCCTACTCCAGTTGCCAACTTAATGCGCCAGCAACAGGTTGTCCTCGCTCCGACAAAATATTCCCTAACGCACACAAGAGCTGTACGTCAAGCGGTTAGAGATGGTGCCCGAGTTGCGACAATGCCAGGAATTACCGTTGACATGTTTACCCATGGTGGCATGGCGGCAGACTTCAACAATATCAAAAAGCGAATAAGTAATTTAGGACCATACTTTCGCCGCAGAAGAATTGTCAATGTCAAATCAGAGCAAGGTACTGATATCACATTTGAAGTAAACTGGCGCGATTGGAAACTAGACGACAACGGTATTTGCAACCGACCTCGAATGTTAACTAATTTGCCGGCTGGAAAAGCCTTCATCATGCCACGGGAAGGCACAATGAATGGGGTATTGATAATCGATGGTTCTTGGGATTCAACGCTTTTGGACGAAGAGATTGAGTTGCAGATAGAAAATGGCATGGTTATCGATGTAAAAGGTGGACAAATTGCAGCTAATATACGGCAAGAGTTTGGTGAGGTAGCAAAGAAACTACGCTCAAAAGAACGAGAAAATGTCTGGACAGTCGCTGAGTTTGGCTTTGGCATGAACGATCAAGCAAGGATGGGCGGTAACGTTCTTGAAGATGAAAAAAGGCTTGGAACTTGCTATTTTTCCATCGGTGATAATTCAACATTAGGTGGCTCATCAGCAGTCGGAATACACATCCCGGGTGTGCTCACCAAGCCAAGCGTGTGGTTAGATGACACTCAAGTGTTGGAAGATGGTGAATTTATTCTCGATATTTAATCAAGCAAGATTTTGCCCCCCGCAAACGGGGCAATAACGCCAGTATGGGTCGATTCCAATACCGCAACTGCGACAACTAACGCCTGACCTGATGGTGGGCTGAACTGGTTGATTCCATCTTTGTTGCTGAGGATTTTGTGGAGGAGGTTGATTTACAGGTTGCGGCCTAGCAGTTGGCTGTGGTGCAACATTTTGCGGGGGGATTGGCCGTGGTGCAATGTTCTGTAGTTGGTTTGCTTGTTGTGTACTCATCCCTTGCTGAATGTTTGGTCGCACAGCGGTGCGATTAACTGGTTTGCGAACCGGGGCTACTGGCCTAGGAAGGTTGGATGCAACTTTCTCTGCCGCTGGAGAGGCAATAAATTCCGATAGCGAAACGCTTCCATCATTATCTTTGTCAGCAGCCTTGTGTAGAACTTCACTCTCTTCTGGGGAGATTCCTGCTGCCTCGGCTAATTCTGTCACAGATAACGTTCCGTCATCATCGACATCTGCTTGAATAAATGCTTCTGCTGCCGTAACTATCACTTCATCTACAGCCTTTTCGTCGGTTGATGTTTGTTCGATAACTTCGTCTGTTACCGACTGAGTGGAGTCAATCGATTCTTCTATCACATCCGCCTCGATTTCGGTTGGCTCTTCATTGACTTGGCTAGTGAGGCTTGGCTCAGGGTTGCTCATCATACCAAAGGCGCCTTCAAACGCAGTATCGGTCACTTTTGCGGCTTTCCTGTCGGTTATATTCGGTTCTGGCGAAACATTGACTTTGGGCACTTCAGATATCTCGTCAACTGCTGGTTTCCCTGGCAGCGGGACTGAAGCAGTGGTTGGCACTGGAGTAGAAAATTTACTTTGTTTGGGTGCCGGAGTATCGACGATAACCGATTGATTAGTTATTGTTTCAGTTTGGGATGCTGCCGGTATATGTGCTTTGAGCGGTGTTGTTGTGTCAACTGTTGAATTAGCTAAGTTGGAGATTGGTATTGGGTGGCCGATAACATCAAGGGCGGCGTCAAATTCATTAGCAATCTCGATAAGTAACGCATTATTTGTTTTGACATCGGTTAAGATTTCAGCCATTGTTAGATAATATTTGACCACTTCTTGTGCGCCACCAGTGGATTGTGCGATAGCCAGTAGTTTGAGTATGTTCATCGGGTCAGACAGGCGTTCGAGTGAAGCAAACTGCGCCTCGGTTAAGTCCGGTTTGGCGTGTGGAGACTCTACGCCCATTGAATCTGTTAATCCGAGATAGTGAAGTAATGGATCGGTGAAACTCATAAGGCCTAAATGTCCCGAAACTAGGAAGTAAATTTCGCCACCTTCACAGTTTAATACTTGACTTGCTTCTTCAAAATCAAATTCTCCCGGTTTTAACACAATTTCTGAAACCATTTGGAAAAACGCCACGATTGACTCAAGTGGCTCCATTGACATCATCTGATGAACAATATCTGATGAACTAGTGATACCAAAGTACGCTGAAGTCTCATCTACCTCAATACCATCTGGTAACGAGGCACCTTCTAGCACTGTTTCTGACACTATCTCTTCCCCCTGTAATTCGCTGCCGACTCATCTTTCAAAAGTAATACCTATCTGGCTCATCGTGATTTGGTTTTTGCTAGGTTAATTATCGCTCTGGATTGCGGAGCATTCCAGCCTTGCTCTTGTAATCTCATCAATAGTTCGCGTTCATTTTCGTTAGTAATATTGCCTAATTCAGAAACTGCATTATCAATTGACGAGGTTGCAACATTCTCAAAAATATCTTCCTCTATCTCTACTACCGCACGTCTAACCTTCTTATCATTTGTTTCGGATTTCTTAACTTTCTTGGCTACCTTTTTGCTGCTTAATTTCGCACGTTGGGATGCCAAATTAGTCGCAAACTGTGGCGGTCCGCTGGATGGGATTTTTGTCTTTGGCGCGGTTTGTTGTTGATTAAACGACTGATTCGGCGGTGCTGTTGGCCCACTAACTAACGGGGCGATTGCTCTTGTTGGTTGTAGAGGGACTGTCCCGCTCTGTTGGGGTTGATTCCTTGTGGACTGGTTTCGGTCTAAAAATGCCAGTCGATCCTCAATAAAGTCCTCTTCTTCATCATCATCCTCATACCAATCATCGTCGTCTAAGTTACGGCGGCGTAGAATGACAATTATGGCCATCAGCAGCACTACTATTCCGGCAACAATACCAATGAACGTGTTGATAGAGACACCTAGAATTTGTCCTTGTTGTGATGTGCTCTCTTGCGCCTCTAATGGGCAACCATCCGAATACCCGGTTGTGCCTCTAGGTTGATTTGGGCAGTTATCCAAGCTATCGACTACACCATCATCATCCGAATCGCGTTCATTTGGTGCGCAGCCTGTAAGGTCCACTGAGGTTCGATATAGTGGGTTGGTTGCGGGGCAGAAATCTGGGTTCTGACCGGATGCGTTGTCGCCATACCCATCACCGTCGTTATCATGCCACTGAGTAATGTCATCGGTAAATGCATCTGCTAGACCGCTTGGGGAGGCAGCGAAATCTGGTGTTGGGTCTGAATATCCATCCAGGTCTGAATCTAAACATCCGAGTCGATCTAATGCCGAGGTCCCGCTTACGCTCGGGCACTGATCGCCATTGAACCCTTGCGGATTGTCACCGTATCCATCACCATCCGAATCAGCCCATTGAGTTGGTTCAAACATGAATAGATCATCATCACCAGTATAGCCATCTTCATCCCAGTCAACATCTTTTGCACTTTCATCTGTGCACCCATCCGCAAAAACAGGGTAATTTTCCGGAGTATTAGGACAGACATCAATGTCATCAGTGATTCCGTCAGAATCCGTATCTTTTTGCGACAGTGCGCACCCGTCTAAGTCTGGAATCTCTCCTGCGGGTGTGTCGTCACACAGGTCAAGATAATCGTAAACGCCGTCTGAATCTGTATCTATTTGGCGCTGGGCTTCACTACAACCGTTTTCATCCACCGGTGCTAGTGCTTCGGTGTTAGGACAGATGTCGACATCATTAGTGACACCATCAGAATCACCATCAAGCTGATTCTCTGCACAACCTGCTAAGTCAACCAATAGGCCAAACTCGGTATCTGGACATACATCATTCTCATTGATAACAAAGTCACCGTCGTCATCATTACCGTCAATTAACGGACAACCAATTCCCAAAGTGCCATTGAATACTCCCGGGGCATTAGGACACACATCCGCTAATTCTCCACCTTGGAAATCCCCAAATCCGTCGCCGTCGGTATCAGACCACTGATTGACATCAAAGGGGAAAGCATCACCAGATTGATTTTCCCTAAGGCCAGTAGTTGGATTGACATCAAATGAGTAAATGTCACGATAGTTGTCACCATCAGTATCTAGGCATCCATAGAATGGATTGGTTGAATTCCCTGCAACCAATGGGCAACCATCGATTTGTAGCCCTTGTGCGTTTGTTCCGTTGTAGAACTCTGTGAAAACATCCGGGTAACCGTCTTCATCACTATCATTTGCGGCCGCAATGTTATTGGGAAAATAATCCGGGTTAGTGGCATTCTTGGAACCATTATCGCCATAGCCATCACCGTCTGAGTCAGACCATTGTGTGGCGTCATTAGGCCAAATGTCTGCGCCCAACGAGGCATTCCAGAGAGTGGTTGGGTCTGAAGCACCGTCACCATCTGTATCAATACATCCTAAGCGGTCCCTGAAAGAGGTCCCAAAATCAAATTTACATGCGTCACCGCCAATGAAATCCGAAGAATTGTCACCATAGCCATCCCCATCATAATCGGCATATTGCTTGGCGTCGAAAGGAAACTCATCGCCGGGTGGAGCATTGTCATCATACCATGTGTCACAGCAATCAGGTCCGTGATTATCACCATACGAGTCACCGTCTGAGTCAAAAGCTTGTTTCCAATTATCACTGAAAATGTCACCAAATGGGTATAACGAATTCCAATCAACCCAACCATCCTGATCAAAGTCTGTGCACCCAAACCTGCCCAACCACGAGGCCCCAAAGGCAGTGTTGCAATCATCAGTGAGATCATCGTAGCCGTCGCCATCTGCGTCAAAGCAACCCAACACTAAAATCGACGAAGTACCCGATTGTGCCGAGCAGTCATCACTGAGTGGTGCCATTGGATTATCGCCATAACCGTCACCGTCTTGATCCGACCACTGGTTTGGCGTGTTTGGCAAGTCATCGATAGCGTCGAAAATATGATCGCTATCGGTATCAGGGTAGAATTTTATATTGCTGATTAGGTTTAATGATGGTGACTTAACATAAAGTCCAACCACATCACCAGTTATCGAAGCACTCAAGCCATTGGCTGCTGCGGATTCCGTTATCGATGAACTATGCCATGAGTTATCGAAACTAGCTGGTGCAAACTCAAGACTATTCCAGTTGATAGTTAGAGAGTCTACTGACTTTGATAATACAAATAGGTGAGTAGTGTTGTTTAGCAAAAAGAATTCTGTCGCTTCGTTACCCAAAGAGTGAGCAATTACCTCCCATCCGGTAGATAACTTGGCGAACACAGAATTTACCTCACTATTAACTGCAATAATCGGCGTATCTCCACTTATTGACGCAATCGTGTTACTTTGACCAATCTGTTGTGGCTGAGGTAATAGAACTGAATTCCAGGTGGCGCTCTCAGATGCTTTTTCATAGATTATCAGACTCCCTCCAGAGGTAAAAGCCGCCAAAATAAATCCGCCCGCATCATCAGATGAAAGTGACAAATTGGTGTTGAGATCTGACTCAACAGCGATAGTTGTCGTGTCAATAGTTGAACCGGTTTTTGTTATCACGGTCAAGTTGTTGAAATTTCCATCGTTAATCATAGCACTTACCATCAATCGGTCCGAGGAGTCGATTAAACCGCTATGAGATGCAGCAATAGCAGTCCCAGGCAAAGTCAAATTCGTTACCGACCAAGTTACATCGTGGCTAGCCATTTTTAGTTGTTGATTAGCCGAATCGCGGTAAACGATAATTGGACTACCAGTATTGTTGACTAATAGCGATATTGGTGTAGAGATGTTAGCCCCATCGGACGCCACCTCTTCGGTCCACCCTGAATCGGTGTGATTATTGAAGTAGAGCCGATTTTCAAATGGAGAGTAATATGCAAGATAATTATCACCAGTGACGGTTTCCGCAGAAACCAAGTGTTCAATGTCAGCGCTAGACGGAGTAATTGTAGTTTCTACTCCGGTGTAACCTGTGTAGGTCTTGATTCGCAGACCATCACCCGCGATCATCACATATGGTGAACCTGACGATGTGAGTTCAAAGTTAGTGCTCATAGTATAGGATTCATGGACATTGGTCAGATCTTGCAAACTCCAGAAACTGGATTCAGCATTACGCTCAAGGGAGATCATTTTTGTTGAACCAGTCGAATCAGTAGTGTTTTCAACATCAACGACAATGGTTGGGTGACCATTTGATGAGGATTGTATTTTACCGTCGCTGGTCTCTCCATCCAGTGTTATTACAGAAACATCAAACAATTTTCTGCTGTAAGACTCAAGAACTGCCTGTGTAGACTGCGAGTTATCTGAAAGTTCGGAAGTAAAAACATATTCTGCCAGACCGTCGGTGTTTGAATCACCAAAATTCGATATGGCCTGCCCAAAATTAGCAGCACCGGCTGCCACAAAATAGGCGCTGCCATCGAGTATCTCGGTGGAACCAAGCATCAACTCTACCTTACTCTGAGTTTGGCTGGAGCTACGAGTGATTAGCATGTCATTATAGCCATCTGAATTAGTATCCCCTGCTGACATGAAATTAAGACCCAATAAGTCATTTGCGCTACCGACTAGACGAGCATCAGCTGCTGATGAAATCCCGTCTACGCTACCGTAGAAGACCCAAACATTACCACTGTTGAATGGCCCTGAGGTGTTGTATGGCTCAGAGATTAACAACTCATCATAGCCATCGGCGTTCAAGTCATTTACAATCTGGACGTGGTAACCAAATAAAACTCCGGCAAGTATCGATTGGAATGCTCTGTCAGGTTCAGCCGCATAACCGCTGCTTGAACCGTATCTAATCTCGACTGATGAGAACCCTGAACTGTCGGTCAAATCTCCCGTATTACCGATGACTAAATCAGCAAAGCCGTCACCATTTAAATCTCCATCTGCAGAGATTGATTGGCCAAAATTGCTGCCTTGCAGCAGTTGGTCCGGACTACCTTGCTTTG
>DALZ01000026.1:10319-15999 GCA_002496955.1 Euryarchaeota archaeon UBA128
CTAGCTCATGGTCTATTGCGCAAACTAGGAGTTCATCGTTACCGTCAAGATTCAAATCTGCAACCGTTTCAAGCGAGTAACCAAACCGCTCACCACTAGCGACAGGATTAGAGACGCCTAAAACCGAGACGAGGTTGACGTCTAAACCCGCCGATGAGCCAAAGGCAAATTGAACTAGCCCATCGTTGGACGCAGCGCCTGGAGACCCGATTGCTAAATCGTCGAAGCCATCGCCATTGTAATCCCCAACCGCTATTCCGTTACCGAGCATCTGCATTGAAGTTGCACCCTCCCAAGATAAGTTCACAGTCGGGCTCAGGCCTGATTGAGAACCGTAACGGACCGAAACTCTGCCGTTTGAATCCAGACCTTGAGTTCCAGCGCCAGATTCTGAAGTTGCTAAATCATCAAACCCGTCCCCATTAAAATCAGCAAATAAAACTGCACTGAATGTTGTATCTGCCAAATCACTGATGAAGGTTTGAACCGGGTTTGAACTTATTTGGTTAGCTTGGTTAGCCAATGAGCGCTCGATGGTGATTGTGGTTAAGTTATCCTCCAGAGTACTACTGAACAATTGAATCAATCCAGAGTCATCCAAGGTAAATCCTAAATCATGATGTAAATTTACTGACTCTGCAACGACATGGTTTGTAGTGTGGCCGTCAGAGACAGTTTGTAAAATCGCTTGATTGGCTTTGGTATACATTAGGTATACATCGCCATCTGAGCCAATCTCGAGTTCAAAGTCTTCACCTACTGGACCAGAATCGATCAAGCCAGTTTGCCAAAATGCTCCAGTATAATTTACTCTGTGCAATGCACCATTGTCGTCACGAAATACCCCATATTCGAAATATTCCGGTGTAATTGCTAGTTCGATATTGGTTGGGTTAACATCCTCCAAAATTGTTCTGGTATGCCAATCATCACCCTCGACATATAGTGAACTAGCATAAGCGATTTGTCCTGCTTTCACGTCACTTCCGTTGGTATACAATGCACTTGCTCTACCGTTGTCTTTGACCGCAATTGCACAATCAGCGGTATTGATGCCCTCACTAGAACCAAGAATTTCATCAATAGCCATCGTTTTTGTCGCTCCATCGCGGTCAGCCCAATAATAGTGCACAGAGCCTTCGAGGTTTACCCAACACGCGTTGATTTCTTGTTGTTTTGAAAGTGCGACATCTGTGGCTATCACTGTTCCAGTGCTGGCACTCTGCAACACCTGGTTATGAGCCAAATCCAAGTCACTTTCAAATCGGACATGTCCTTGGTTAATGTCTGCAAAATCGATATGTTCACCGGCAATATCATAGCCATATTCTAAATTGAAATCTGATAAAGTTTGAGTGGTGTATTCGCCAGTTACATCTGCCAGACTTTCCTCGCTTTCGGACATATCTAGCGTCTTATGCAGACTGATAATTGGCAGGATAAGGAGCAAAACCATCAATTTCGCACTAAGCGAGTTTTGTATTGTTGAACCACTCGCCATACACTACGGACTAATTGATGGTTGAAAACAATTGCCGAAGAAACCCCCATGACCCCCTACGGGGGTCAAACATTGATTTTCTCAGTATTATTGACAAACAAGGACCCACTCGTCTAGTTGTGTCGAGAGTATTAATTGTCGGAAATGCCAAACCTGAACAACTTAGTAAATGGCAGAATCTTATTGACAATTGTGAGGTAATTATTGCTTGCGATGGAGCGATGCACAATTGTGTTAACAGTAACATTTCAGTAGATTTCTTGATTGGCGACATGGATAGTATCAGTAGCGAAATGCTGGATCATGCCAAAACAAATAATGTGAAGATTTTAGCAATTACAGACCAAGGTAACAGTGACCTATCAAAAGCGCTAAACTTTGCTCGTAGTCTCAAACCAATGTCGATAGATATTATCGGTGCCGATGGCGGTCAGTCAGACCATCAATTTGCTAATTATTTGACCTTATTTGAATCACCAAAAAATGTCTGCTTGCACTTAGATGATTCAATCGTTTTAGCCGTAACAAATGCCAATCCAGTGTTATATTCTATAGAAAATAATCGATTATTCTCAGTATTCAGCATCGGTCCCAGTTCAGGAGTGACAATAACTGGAGCTGAATGGGAACTGGACAATGCTAGGATGAATCCGAATTCTCTCGGGCTGCACAATCGAGCTGCGAGCGAGGAAATTTCAATTACTTGTGAAACTGGAAATTTGTTAGTTTTTATCCACCGGTGAGGAAGGCATGTGTTGTCTGATGAAGCTAGAATAGTTTGATTGCCCGTCCCAATTTTTGGCTAGTTCATCGACCCTTGCAAGTTGAATTGTCTTTTCTAAACCACCCCAATCTTCTATCAGACCCAGTTTGAACGCAGCTTTGGGTGTATAACCCGGTAAAAAATTACGCCAGACGAACGGTATTCTGCCCGGAGTTATTTTGTTTACCACTTTTACTATTGAAGTGTTACAGGTGGTTAGCAATGAGTGATACCATTCAGCATTCTCACTCAGCTGATTCATTTTTTGCGCAATTGCAAGGAGCAGTTGCCGGTCTTTGCCCGGGGGGGTTACGGCTCTGAAAAGGTAGTCTCGATTGCCGCGAGCATTTGTTCTTAATCCTAGCAGATCCCGCTCGTAACCAATCAATAAATACAATTCATAAGACCGCCAAAGGCCTTTCCAAGGATGGTAACGCTCACCTTTAACCCGCCGTGCTTCAAAGGATACTGAAATACACCGACCATCGTTAAATTCTATGCTCAAAAAAGTATGGGCTAAGCCGTGTATCTTGTGGAAATGATCGACTATGAACCATACATCTTTGATTTCCCGCAAGTCAAATTTGACATTTTCATCCCACCGTTCATCCCGATCTCTGGTTGTTCGCCAAGTAAAATCTCGGATTTTTGTGAAAGTGATGTAATGGTCATCAATTATTGCTTTTGATTGAAATTCGCAGTCAGTGTTCCAATCAGAGTCGACACTTGGAGTGCGCGGTCTAATGCGCGTGAACCAAACATAATACAGACGCAATGCTGTTGTAAATGCGATTAATCCAACTATGACAAGAAGATAATCGAAGAGTGAGAAACCTTCGAAATACAGGTTTCACCACCTAACCCAGATTCTTAATTCAGCATCCCACCAATCATGATTACCATCAGGATGTTGCCGCCACAAAACGCCATCATCATCCGTGGTAGTTGGTAGACCCTCTGTATCAGGTGAACCATCGGATAAAATCATTGGAGTCGGACCTAAATCTCGCATGGGCAATGCGTCAGGGTCATCTTTCACACGAACTAACACCAAATACGTCAGAATAACTACCAACAATCCTAAAACGCCGATTGAAATCCAGCCAACAGATTCTGTTTCGGTGTCTTCGCCGAATGAACGGGATGGAACTGTAGACATCTGCTCCTCGGTTAAATCAGCACTAGGTATGCGCACTAGATTTACTCCTTCTACGGCGCTAATTAACTCATTATTAATCACCTGTAATGAGACAAGATGAACTCCTGCGGGTAATGTGGAGCAATCAAACGAATCTCCGGTATAGTCTATAGTCTCCCCTTGAATACGCCAAATCTTCTGGAATGTGGAGAAATCGACAGTTTCATCTGCTTGCATTAAATTAACCCTGCAATCAGTGCTGGTTGAGTTACCATTGCCCTGAACACTCAATGAAAAATCAGGAGCTGGGCGGTTATGGATTGTTAAGTTTAGCCAGTCCTCTGTTGTCTGACCCAAATCATTGCGATAAGCTTCTTTCAGAGTGTAGTCGCCCGCTGGCCAGTGTGAGCAATCGAGGAAATCTTGGGAATCTAAAACGGTAAACGGAGCGCCAGAAAAGGTTCTAACACCTGATGCACCATACCTTGGTCCGGTTTCATCAGAGAAAATACGCGAGATGGTGCACTCATCACCTGTCTCAATATGCTGTGGAGCATTGAGTGCTAGCAGCATGGAAGGAGTTTGGAGGGCAGGCCTTAGGACATAGGTCGGTAGAGGAATAGTACTGATTATATTCCCATCTTGGTCAACAATCTGTAACTTTAGCTCGTGCTCACCACTAGACCATGCATCATATACCAAGGAAGCATTTGATTGACCAGAGAAAGTGAACTGTAGAGCTTCAGTTACCTCTCTATCTTTGTATTCGCCGATTAATCTTAGCTCTAAATTGGTGTCCTCTTGCTCTGTCGTGAATACCACAACCACTCTAATGGCGTCATTGTCGCCGTCTTGGTTAGTATCCAATGTATCGTTGCGTAAGGCAATTAGCGACAATCCTGCAGCAGCCAACGGATCCTCCTCAGCATCATCAGCAGCAACGTTTGTTGAAAACTCAGTTAATGCATACACCGAGGAAATTAACATTAGAATTGTCAGTATTGAGAAACTTCGCTGTCTAATCATTTACTTCACCTCCGTCATCTGAGTTGTCTGTGGTCTCAATTGGAACCGGGGGTAATTGGTCTAGCGGAATCATGTTATCCTCTTGTGATGGCGGTAAATTTGCCTCGAAGTCAACGTGCTCTTTTTCATCAAACATCTGCTCAGTCACCTCTAAGTGATCGTCCTCCCTACCCATTTTCACAACCAAGGCTATTGAGGCACCGAGAATGAAGCCCAATCCGATGATAAGATATGTCAGCCAAGACGCAGCAGGATCCTCGCCCATGATAGCAACTGCTGACTTCAAAATTCCATATTCGTTTGACCAACCGTCGCCATTGTTATCTGGGCAGCCTTGTAAATCTCTAGTAGAATCGCCGGCTTCAGTGGGGCAATCATCGCGCAGAGCACCTAGTGTAACATCGCCGTAGCCATCACCGTCACTGTCGCGCCACTGAAGGGCCTCGTTTGGGAATGAGTCGGCGAGTCCAAATGGGTGAGCTTGCCAAGTTTCCGTTGGGTCTGACCACCCATCGCCATCGGTGTCTCGACACCCTAATCTGTCCATCAGGGAAGTGCCCCGAACCTCGGGACAGGCGTCGCCCTGATTACCATCTGCAGCATCACCATAGCCATCACCATCGGTGTCGCGCCACTGCGTAGGCTCGTGAATAAATGAATCTCCTAAGTCTGACCAACCATCGCCATCAGTATCAATGCAGCCCCATCTGTCACCTCCTTCAGAAGGGCCTACCGAAGTGCCAGCATTGTCTGGACAGACGTCCCCTGTGGTGCCTAACGGATTATCACCCCTGCCATCACCGTCACGGTCGTGCCATTGTGTTGGGTCCATTGGCCAAGCATCACCGTTGCCACCTGGGCTTGCTAACCAGTTGGCAGTCGAATCTGACCAACCGTCACCATCAGTATCGGGACAGCCCCATCGATCAAAAGTCGAGTAACCAACTGTAGTTTTACAACTGTCTCCACGGAACGACGGACGCCACGTCTGTCCATCAAAATACTCTAAATTATCCCCAAAGCCATCTGAATCGGTGTCATACCATTGGCTTGATTCTTCTGGGAAGGCGTCCGCAAAGCCATCAGGATGAGCAATCCAACCTTGAGTTGGATCGGAATAACCATCCTTGTCAATGTCACGACAACCCAAACGATCGTAACGAGAAATCCACCCAGATTCAACTTCTTCAGGTGTTGAATACACACATACATCTCCCTCGAAACCAGATTGATTATCACCATAACCGTCACT
>DALZ01000125.1:0-1036 GCA_002496955.1 Euryarchaeota archaeon UBA128
GGCGTCAAGATTGCCGAGATATCAATAAATATGGGCTGGGAGAAAATTGGTCCGGCGATGGATGCAGGCGATTACCTCGGTCTACTGCTTGGTGTAGTTCTGTTCGTATTAGTGCAATTGTTTGCAATTGCTCTAGGAATCCTATCCCCCTCAATTCACGCCATCCGTCTACACTTCGTAGAGTGGATGGGCAAATTCTACGACGGAAGTGGCCAAGCATTCTCGCCACTTGGTGGTAGAACCCTTCACGTGGAGGGCAAATCATAGTCCATCGGACAAACAAAGGAGGTAGCAAAAATGAACAAGAATACCCTGAAAATGAGCATAAGAACACTGATCGTCTTGCTGGCACTAACCCTTGTAGCACAAGGTGTTGCCGCACAAGATGCAGCAGATAGTGGAGAAGATACGAACGTAGGAAACATCGGTAACCTCGGTGTTGGTATTGCGCTAGGATTAGCCGGACTTGGTGCCGGATACTCACAAGCCGCAATCGGTAGCGCTGCAGTCGGCATGCTTGCCGAGGATGGCAGCAAATTCGGTTACGCACTGATTTTCACTGCTCTACCAGAATCTATCGTAATCTTGGGCGCTCTGCCATTGTTCCTACAGTGAACATTGACCTTTAACAGCCAATCATGGCTGTTGGAGATAATGGAGGATTAAAGATGACGCTAGAAACACTGGCTAATGATATTGCAGCATCTGCCGACGCAGAAGTGAAAGCACTAATCGATGAAGCCAAAGCGGAAGCAAAGCAAATAATTGACGAAGCTAACAATCGTGCATCCAGCATAACTGAGGAAGCCAATTCTAGAGCGGAGCGCGAGGCATCGCAACTCTCTAGGGAAGTTGTTGCCAGCGCTCGCCAAGCCAATCAGAAAGCGATTTTAATCGCTAAGCGTGAGGCAATGGACGCTACACATGCAGCTGTTAAGGAACAGTTAGCAGATCCGGGTTTCAAAGGGCGGGCTAGTATGTTGAAGTCACTAGTTGCAAAAGCCAACAAAGTCGCATCGACGGAATTTATCATAAG
>DALZ01000125.1:1420-16779 GCA_002496955.1 Euryarchaeota archaeon UBA128
CAAACAGTCGAAGGGCTTGGTGGTTTCATATTGGAAGCAGCAGACGGGTCGGTCTCATATGACATGAGGTTTGACACACTGCTGGAAACTGCGTGGGGCCAGTCTTTGTCTGAAGTTAACAAAATATTGTTTGAATAAGGTGGATAAGATGGTTGCAAATACTGCGTATGTTGCTTCGAGAGCCAAATCTCGAAGGAAAAAACTTGCTGATTTGGCAAGGATGCGCCAGTTAATCAATCAATCTACTGACCAACTGACCGCTTCAGTCAGCAACATGGGTTACGCAGATGAGATTAATTTGTATGCTGGAAAATTAACCGGTGCAGATTTGGTCGAGGCAGCGTTAACTCATAATCTAGAAGCAGAGTTGTCTGATATCCTAAAGATGTGCAACGGAAAAATAAGAGATGCCGTGGAAATCTACACTTCACGATTCGAATATCAGAATGCAAAAGTCGTTCTTCGTTCGGTAGTAAACGAAGTCTCGATTGAGAAAGTCTCAAATTCGATTCTACCGGACTTAAATGAAATTAACACCCCGTGGCTCAAAATAATTGAAACTGCAGATGACTTACGATCTGCCGCGCTTCAAATGCGGCGCAAATCGTTTGGTTCAGACTTGAAAGCCTTGCCAGAGGATGCTAGGCTGTCTGAATACGAGGACGCACTCGACAGGCACTATTTCAAAGCGGCATTGAAATCATTTACCGGAAATCAACCAGCAACAAGATATCTTAGGGATTACTTGGCAATGGAAATTGATCATCGTAATATAATGAACATCTTGGAATCAGACTCTATAGGTATTAACTCTGAAACCATCTCTAAATTGCTGATACCGGGTGGAAAAATCCTGCCGGCAAGGTCGTTTTCGACCATCGCCGCTGGTGGACGTTCCGCTCTGATGGATGTGCTGCGAACCTCGAGTAAATTTGATATGGCGCACTTTGAAACACTGCTGGAAGAAGTCGCCGCCTCTAAGAGCCTCGATGCCGTAATAACCTGGTTTAAGGAAAGGGAATACAAGTTCATGAAGAAAATGAGCTATCTCCATCCCATTTCTGCATTACCTATTGTTTATTACGTGGCTATGAAAGTGCAAGAGGTTGCTGATCTGAGAATAATCGTCCGGGGTAGATTTGCTGGTCTACCTTCTGAGTTGCTAGAGGCGCACATACTTTGAGGTGATAATATGGAATTGGCAGTTGTAGGTTCTCAAGAATTCACACTCGGTTTTCAGTTGGCTGGGATTTCAAACACGTTTAATCCATCAACTGATGAAGAAATGTCCTCTCAACTAAAATCACTATTAAATTCAAAAGAGGTTGGAATTATTGTTATCGACTCTTCAATAATGGCAACCTTGCCGGAGAGGTTGAGAAATCAACTCTCCGCATCAGTAACTCCAACAGTTCTGGGAATCGGAACTGAGGAGGATACAACTTTGCGAGATACTATTCGCAAGGCAATAGGAGTCGATTTATGGAAATGATTTCCAAACAGGAGGAAAAAAAATGAGTAATGAAGGAGTAATATACCGAATATCCGGACCAGTCGTAACCGCTACCGGAATGAACGCAGCTATGTATGACGTTGTCAGAGTTGGACATGAGGGTCTAATGGGCGAAGTAATCGAACTTCACGGTGACAAAGCAGTCATACAAGTGTACGAAGATACCTCTGGCATTCGCCCTGGTGAACCAGTATTGAACACGGAAGAAACTTTGTCTGTGTCGCTTGGTCCGGGATTGTTAACCCAAATTTATGATGGAATCCAAAGGCCTCTTGCCACTCTAGAAGAGGTAATGGGTGTTTTCATCACGAGAGGAGTTGACGCCGATGCTTTCGATTTAGCAAAGAAGTGGACTTTTGAGCCAATAGTAGCAAAGGGTGACGATGTTGCCAGTGGTCAAGTTATTGGCCACGTGCAAGAAACAGAAACTATCGTGCACAAAATCATGCTACCTCCGGGCAAGAGTGGTAAAGTCAAAACCATCAAATCGGGCGACTTCAATGTGACTGAAACAGTATGTACTCTTGACGATGGCACTGAATTACAGATGATGCAAAAATGGCCGGTCAGGTCGCCTAGACCATATCGACAAAAATACGCTCCCGATACACCTCTTGTAACCGGTATGAGAATCCTTGATTTCCTATTCCCGTTAGCCAAAGGTGGCGCAGCCGGTATCCCCGGGCCATTTGGTTCTGGTAAAACTGTTACCCAGCAGTCTCTGGCCAAGTATTCAGACGCGCAGTTAGTAGTTTACATTGGTTGTGGAGAGCGTGGTAATGAAATGACTGAAGTATTGGATGAATTCCCTCATCTAATCGATCCAAACACTGGGAAGCCATTGATGAACAGGACGGTTATGATTGCGAACACATCAAACATGCCTGTCGCAGCCCGTGAAGCATCAGTATATACCGGTATAACAATAGCAGAATACTTCAGAGATATGGGCTACGATGTCGCCCTGATGGCGGATTCAACCTCTAGATGGGCTGAAGCAATGCGTGAAATTTCTTCTCGATTGGAAGAGATGCCCGGTGAGGAAGGATACCCAGCATATTTGTCGTCTAGAATTGCTGAATTCTATGAACGAGCAGGTCGTGTTGAGACACTAAATGGTGATGATGGCTCAGTTACGGTAATTGGTGCTGTTTCACCACCCGGTGGTGACATCTCTGAACCAGTTTCACAAGGAACTTTGAGGATTGTCAAGGTTTTCTGGGGTTTGGACGCTGGATTGGCTAGACAGAGACACTTTCCAGCGATTAATTGGCTGAACTCATATTCACTTTATCCCCAGAGTTTAGACCAGTGGTTTAGAGACAACATCGCACAAGACTTCCCTGAAATACGAACCCAAGTAAGCGGTCTGCTTCAGATTGAGGCTGAATTACAGGAAATCGTTCAGTTAGTTGGTTCCGATGCACTACCTGTTGATCAACAGCTTACCTTGGAAGTCGCCAGAATGATAAGAGAGTTTTTCCTCCAGCAGAATGGCTTCCACGAAGTTGATGCTTATTGTGATATCAACCTACAATACAGAATGGCTAAGGCAATACTTGCATTCCAAGAGTCAGCTAAGTCAGCGATGGCTTCAGGAGCACAACTCAATGATGTTGTAAACGTTCAATCCAGAACTGACTTAATGCGAGGTAGATTTGAGAAAGGCTATATCGATGAAATCGATGAAATGGTCAAGAAAATGACTGCAGAAATTGCGGGCACCGTGGAGGGTAACTAGGAGGAATTATCATGAGTGGAAAAGAGTATAGAACAATTACCGATGTTAAGGGACCACTGGTCTTTTTGAACAAAACCGAGCCAGTAGCTTTTGGTGAAATAGTAACCATTAGATTGGAAGATGGCTCATTAAAGAATGGGCAAGTACTTGACACCTCAGATGAACTAGTAATCGTCCAAGTGTTTGAGGGTACAGCCAATATTAACAGAGAATCAGGTGTTACTTTTATGGGTGATGTTTTCAAGTTGCCAGTCAGTACAGAACTAGTCGGTCGAATTCTCGATGGTGCTGGTAGGCCAAGAGACGGTGGCCCTTCGATTGTTGCTGATGAAAATGCTGATATTATCGGTGCGGCTATCAACCCTTACAGCAGACAAAGCCCACACGATTTCATTCAGACTGGTATATCAGCAATTGACTGTTGTACAACCTTGGTCCGTGGTCAGAAGTTGCCGATTTTCTCTGCTTCAGGTTTACCACACAATGATATCGCACTACAGATTGCCAGACAAGCAAAATTGAAAGATTCTGATGAAGAATTTATTGTGGTTTTTTGTGCAATGGGTATCACAGCTGAGGAATACAACTTTTTCCGTAGCGATCTTGAGAGAACAGGTGCATTAGAGAATGCGGTTCTTTTTGTTAACCTCGCTGACGACCCGGCTGTTGAGAGAATTATTACACCTAGATTAGCATTGACTGCTGCAGAATATCTCGCTTTTGAGAAAGATTACCACGTCTTGGTTATTTACACAGACATGACAAACTATTGTGATGCTCTGAGACAAATTGGTGCTGCCCGTGAAGAAGTTCCGGGGCGTCGAGGTTATCCAGGATATATGTATACTGACCTCGCTATGCTGTATGAGAGAGCGGGTATCGTAAAGGGCAAAAAAGGCTCAATCACTCAATTCCCAATTTTAACCATGCCTGGTGATGATATTACACACCCAATTCCGGACCTTTCCGGTTATATCACAGAGGGACAGATTGTTATTTCGAGGGAATTACACCAACAGGGAATCTATCCACCAATCAACGTATTACCATCATTATCTAGGTTGATGGGCTCATGTATAGGAGCAAAAACCACCAGAGAGGACCACAAATCCGTGTCGGATCAGATGTATGCAGCATACGCACAAGGTAGAGAATTGCGTGGACTTGTGGCGATTGTTGGAGAGGACGCACTCAATGAGAGAGACAAACAACTGCTTGACTTCTCCGGCGTCTTCGAAGACAAGTTTTTGCGACAAACTAGGGATGAGGACCGTTCTATAGATGAAACCTTAGATTTATGCTGGACTTTGATGTCTTCAATCGATACAAAGTATCTCGTTAGGTTAGATCAAAAATGGATTGAGAAGTATCACCCCGAAAACAAGTAGCGAAAGGAGAGATATTCATGGCTCTGGACATCAAACCAACCCGCAGTGAATTGATTAAACTAAAAGCTAGAATAAAACAAACTAAGAATGGCTACAAATTGCTCAAAATGAAAAGGGACGGCTTATTTCACGAATTTAGACAACTATTGTCGAAGATGATTGAAGCAAAACGTGAACTAACTGATGCATACAGTCTGGCTAAACAAAGAATCGATCTCGCCAATGCAATTGATGGTGGTCTGGCAGTTAGGGCTGCGGCAATTGCCAACAGTGCCCACCCAGAGGTAGAAGTCGAAAGAAGAAACATCATGGGAGTCGTCGTTCCCAGCGTTAGCGGCACCAATCTAAAATCTACCTTCGAAGAACGCGGTGTAGGATATATTGGTTCATCGCCGTATATCGACGAAGCAAGTGACTCATTTTCTAATTTGATAGAAAAAATTGTTACAGCATCAGAAATGGAAGCAACCCTGAAGCGTCTTTTAGAAGAGATTGAAGCAACTAAAAGGAGGGTAAATGCGTTAGAATTCAAGGTAATTCCAGAATTGGAGGAAGCCAAAGTGTTTATCCAGCTCAGGCTAGAGGAAATGGAGCGAGAAGAAACATTCAGGCTCAAGAGATTCAAGAACAAATGAACCTAAGTCGCTCAACGATGGTTAAAGTAGGAAAGAACTACACCCACCAAATGTGAGGTGGTAAACTGTCTAATGAGGATGCTAAAGTTGTCAATGTGCCAGAAAACCCACCTGACCAGCTGAAAGCCCATCGTGATGTTTGGGGACAGCGGGAGTTGTTGCGTAATATCGTTGCAAGATACTTCATTGTAACTGGTGAATTGGGTGGCACAAAATGGCCCGTATGGAAAGTTGATGAAATAGAATCGACTGATATTAACGAATCCCTTGAAATGTTGAATCAGCATCTAGATAATCTTGGCTGGATGGCGAAACTACAAATCGGTGACCCATGGTTAATACAGATTATACCATACCCTGAGCGACAATTTCCCTCGATTAAGACTACAGTAGGATTTTGGTCATTCTCACTGCTTACAGCTACGATTGCCGGGATGTTGTGGATTGAAGATGCTAGGCCTGATGGTGGTTGGATTGTTGAACCACTATTTTTCGATGCATTATTTGGTTATACTTTACCAATTTTTGGCATTATTATCCTTGCCTCATTCCTACAGAAAAGACACGCTGAACAATCGGGTTTGAGAGTTGGTCACCTGACGCCAATTCCAGATCCCTCAATAGCGCTATTTTCGATAGGATTTCTTCCAAAGTCACTATTAATTTGGCCGTTTGGAATTTTGATTATTCCATCGTTACCTCGAATGGATGCCAGACCGTGGAAAGACCGTGAAATATTGGGCTGGAGCGCATTAATTGTTCCCTCTGTAATGATTTTGGCAGGGTTGTGTCTGTGGCTAACGGGTTTGTATCTGACACCCGACTTGGTCGTAGTTACTTCGATGCAATATGTCCCAGAGATGCCGTTGTTTGTTAACCTAATCAGCCCGTTGGTAACTGATGGGATAAGTAGCAAACTTGTCTGGGCCCATCCACTGTCAAAAGCCGGTTCAATGCTCTGTTTCTTTGGCTGGGTTTCTTTATTACCTATTCCAACCTTCCCAGGCGGCAGGCTACTGATTGCTAGAACTAGTATGGCCGAAGCGCGCAACTCAACAAATCAGTTATTCTTGTTTGCCATAGTTTTGGCGTTTGCGTGGATGTTCAATGCATTTACAAGTTTCAATATCTGGTTACCAGTTCTAGGTATTATGTTCCCGTTATTGCTAATGATGGGTGCCGACCGTAGAATACCGGTCATTCTCAATGAGCCAAAAGGTGTAGAATACGAAAGCATTAGACGAATGGGCGTAATGCTGTTCGTGATTTTTCTGCTTGGTCTACCAGGGCAAACACCTTACTCCATGGACGAAGATTGGCAGGATGAAGTATCGTATATTTACGATGATACGATTCATATTATTGAGATAAATGAATCATGGGTTGGTAATATGACTGTAATCATTGAGAATACTGCTTCTGTAACACAACACTGGGAAGTACATCTAGCATCATCAAACGGATTGGTTTCGCAAAACTGGGAGTTTAATTGGACATGTAGCGACGATAATCGAGCTTCGGAAACGGCTCAAGGTTGTGGCGATGAAATCCTCCCTAACATGGCCTCGATAATTAACTTGAATGTCACATGGAAATCTCACCAATTCAGCCCGTTTAAGGAGCAGATTTATCTGATAACTTATATCGATGATGAACCAACATCCTCGGTAATTTCTCTAACGCCCGAGATACCTCAATATCTCAATAGTAGTTGGTATATGAATTACCAGTCAGACGACGTAATGCGCTGTATTGGTGTGTATTCTAACACTGAAACAACTTACAATATTTCGTTTCCCAATGCCGATTCAGACTTTGACTTTGAAACCCGTATGTATTGGATAGACGGCTATCAGGGATTGGAAGCAGAGATAGAATCCGGAATCAGTGAAATATGTATTAAAGGACAAGATCCCATTGTCCTGCTTCGTGCTCACACTCTGAATATCATAAAAATCGGGAATAACACTTTCTCACCAGAATTGCCTACACTGCCAATGCACTTCATCACACCAAAAAATGGAACTTTAATCGATTCGACTTTGGTTAGGGGCTGGGGTGCTGAGATAATGCCCGGAGATATCTTGTCAATGTCAGAATCAACCTGCCAATTGAACCCTATGGTTTCTACTCCAACCCAACCGACTAATAAGTCGGAGCAATGGATTTGGAATACCGATTATCGAACTAGTTCAAAGATTCCAGCAATACAAGCAAATGACTCAATTGAATTGATTATGAGTGAACCAAATTATTTCTCAATTTGCTCAGCGGACGCCTATCCAATTCCAGAACACATAATCTCTATAGAAAATGGCCCTGAGTTGATATTCGAACGTAATAATCAACATTTTAGGATGTGGACTAATATGTGGGCATCGGCAGCAAATGGCGAACTTTCTGGCGACAACATGTCCGAATTTGTGATACACAATCCGCAAAATGCATCAACCAAAGTCAATATTGTTCAAACTACTTTGGGTAGCAACGCGCAAGAGTGGACTGTATTAGAATCATTAAATCAATTGGTCCCAGGTGAAAACAATTTCAAATTTCAGCCCCCTGATAACTTGTTAGCAACCTTGTATATCGAGTATGAAGACGGGGAGTTATACTTTTACTTAGGTAGCTATTCATGAGTGGTAGTATGAAGTTAGCAGTGTTAGGCGCAGGAAATATTGGCACTCTTGTTGGGGCAAAACTCAGCCAAGTAGAAGGCGCAAAAGTACTGATTCATGCCCGGGGTGAGCATGCTGCTAGTCTAGCACTGAATGGGATAAAGATGAACGGTATAGAAAATTTAGATGTCCCTAACCATAAGTTTGACCTATCGATTGCGGATGTTGAGTTTAATCCAATTTTTGATGGATTAGCGGATATAATACTTATCTGTTCAAAAGCCAAGGATGTCAATAATTTACTTTCAATGGCGCGTCGTTTATGCCACCAGGCAACAAAAATCTTAGTCTTAAGCAATGGTTTAGGCCATCTAGAGTCAGCGATAGAAGAATTTGGCCCTCATAGAGTTGTTCCAGCCACGACGACGCACGGTGTTTGGCGTGAATTTCCGGGTGTGATTAATTGGGCAGGGTCAGGAGCCATAAATATCGGACGAATAGATCAAAGTCCAACAAAGGATGAACTTTCTGAGTTTTTGGAATATGTTGAGTTGGCAGGTCTTAATCCTATTTGGTTTGACGATGGGCGAAAATTAATCTGGTCAAAGATTCTTATCAATATTGCAATTAACCCAATCGCTTCAATTACTGGACAAAGGAATGGAGATTTACTACAAGCAGAGATGTTTGATATGTGTACTGAGGTAATGTTGGAGGGTGCAAAAGTTGCTCGGCTTGAAGGAGTGGCACTTGACAGCGACGCTGATTTAATCGACAATCTCCGGCAGGTTTTAGAACAAACCGGGGCGAATACATGTAGCATGCTACAAGACATTAGGAATGGTAGGGAAACAGAGATAGCGTTTCTGAATCGTATGATTGTCAGCAGGGCAGAAAAGTATGGGATGTCAACGCCGCTAAACCAATTGTTGAGCAAGTTAATTGAAAGTATAACCCTATACTAAATCGGTATTGAAATGTAGTCCTCGATTTTCAGATCTTTTAATTGCATCTTCAACGATTAAATTTGCAACTTGAACCAAATTTCTTAGTTCAATTATTTCCCGAGATGGCAACGAAGATTTCCAAATTCTACGGGTTTCTTCTTCAAGTAGTTTGATTCTTCGTGATGCGCGACTAAGACGTTGATTATTTCTGACAATTCCGACCTCGGTTGACATGGTATTCTTCAACATCGTTAAGTCATTAATTATCGGTGCATGCTCGGTTAATATTTCCAGCCCTTCTGCTCTCCATCCTTCGAGTTTTAGTGGTCCTGGTTCAGGCGGATTTTCAATCAGATGGTTTGCTGCCTTATCCGCATATACCACCGCTTCAAGTAAACTGTTAGATGCCAGTCGGTTTGCACCGTGCATGCCCGTACACGCTACCTCACCAATAGCATACAGAAATGGTAATATTCGGTCACTGGATTTTAATTTTGGCCGACTGAAATTATCAACATCAAGGCCACCAACGATATAATGAGCAGCAGGGGATATAGGCAGGTTGTCTTCTCCTAGGGTTAGGTTGTAATTTTCTAGGTGATTTTGCATGTTTGGAAATGAGTTCTTCAGCATCGCTTTATCAAGATGCGATGTAACCAAATAGACCCATTTGCGGCCGGATTCCTTTAAGTTCTGGTCAATCGCACGAGCAACAATGTCTCTAGTTGCCATAGAGCCAAGGTTTGAGAATTGCACTGTGAATGAATAATTTTCGGGATTCGGAATTGCCGAATTCTGTGTAAGTGATTGCTTACATGCGTCCTTCCAAAGCTCCACTCCTTGGTGGTCTAGGATTACTCCTCCCTCGCCCCGCAGTGCTTCAGTAATTAGAAATGGCCTACCGTTTTCAATAGCTAAAGCAGTCGGGTGAAATTGTATGTATGCCATATCTTTAACTGCCGCTCCACAGCGATGTGCCATAGCAACTCCATCGCCTGTGGCGACATCTGGATTTGTCGTCTTTGCCCACAATTGCCCGACTCCTCCCGTTGCGATTATTACTGCGTCTGCAGCCAATGTGACAACATCTTCGCTCATTTGGTCAAAGCACCAAACGCCGCATACACCTTTTTCTGGTGCGCCATGTTCTCTCTGTATTAGATCTATCGCCAAGGTATTTCGCATTAATGTGATTTTTGGATGTTGTTTCGCAGCTGCAATAAGTGCACGTTCTATTTCGCGTCCAGTAGCATCTTTTGCATGTAGTATTCTACGTTCGGAATGTCCACCTTCTTTTGCAAGTTTGAATTCTCCCGATGCGTTTTTTTCAAATTCTACGCCTATGTTTACCAATTCGTTAATACAATCTGCCGCCCGGTTTATCACATCTTTTACTACATCCTCATCGCACATGCCGTCTCCTGCCTGTAAAGTATCGGCGATGTGAGCACTTTTACCCGTTGAATTAGTTTTGTCAAGAATTCCTGCAATGCCGCCTTGAGCCCAATTTGTCGAAGAGTCCTTTATTCGTTGCTTGGTAATAATGACTACCTCAAATCCATTATTGGCTAATTTTAGTCCGGAGAACAAACCAGCGATTCCGCTACCAATAATTGCTATTCGGGACATAGATACTAGTCGACCCATAGATGCCTCTCTTTTGAACTATTTGAGCGACAGCACTATCAAACTAATTCACTGACGTCCTGATATGGGAGGCCTGCGCCGCAATCTTGCAACCATTATTGGCTTGGGCATGGTAATCTTTGTGATTGCAAATGTTCAGTTTGGAATTGTTGCACCACAACTAATCTCTGGAGCGGAGACATCGAAAATAGATGTCCTAAAAATGCTAGAGCCTCATTGCGCGGTTGCCGAAATTGAGCGTGAGTTGGCTGAAGGCAATGACAGTTTTTGCCTTGGTGAATCGGGCAACTGGAATGGCGCAGATTTCCTTTTACTAGCCGAAGGATTATTTTTGATGTTTGTCGGTAAGTTCCGATTTCCACAACATGGTAGATGGGCAAAGAGGCTGAGAAGGATGGCTTTCATTGGCGGTTGCACATTATTTGGGTTGGCAATTTTGGATCGGATGGAGTTGCTCCCGACTCCAGTCAGTTCACAAGGGATTGCTAGTTTAATCCCACTTGATGTTTCGCCACTCGCAGTTCAGATAGGAATGGCAATAATTGGAGCATACATGATGCGGGGGCCAAAATATTGGGACTCCGAGGCAGTTGACTTAAGCAAAAAACGTCTTGAAAAACGCCGTATTGTCGCCGAAAAGTTCCGCTCAACATATGGTACTGCAGCCAAACCTCTGCCTGAACTTCACGGCAAGCAGCAGCGCGTAGCTCGTTCGCCACTCATGCATCGTGATTCAAAATTAACTATGCGAAGTAACAAATCAACGAATGTGCAAGCAACCTGTCCATACTGTGAGGGCGGCGGTTGTAGTAAATGTGATTTTTCCGGCTCTATTTGATGTCAATCGGTGGACTAAATTGGCTCTCAAAAACGCAGTATTGGTCACTCAGCGTTAGCATACTTTAAGACCCCTAGGGACGCGCTCTATGGACTAGGGTTGGATTTATTTTCCGCTTGAGGGATTGGGATGTATCTTAAGGCACTGGAAGTTTCAAATTTTAAATCGTTTAGAGGAGAGGTTACAATACCCCTCGAACGTGGTTTTACAGCGATTACTGGGCCAAACGGGTCAGGCAAGTCAAACTGTGGCGATGCGATACAATTTGTTTTGGGTCCGAGGTCCAATAAAACCATAAGAGCACAGAATTCAAAGGACCTTATTTTCAATGGCGGCAATAATCACAAAGCTGCGAGGTCATGTAGCGTTACTCTCATATTTGCTAATCCTTTACTGGACAGTGGGCGAAGAAGGTTGCCGCTCAATATGGATGAAGTACGAATGTCTAGATCCATCAGATTGACTAAAAGTGGTAATGTTGTGACAAATTATCAATTGAATGGAGAAGATTCCTCGCAAAAATCATTCCACAGAATCTTAGGTGCTGCCAATGCGCGTCCAGATGGCTATAACATCGTGCTGCAAGGTGATGTAACAAGTTTGGCTAAAATGACTGCTAAGGAGCGGAGGAAAGTACTAGATAGCGTCGCAGGAGTAACCTTGTACGATGATGAAATAAGGAAGGCAGAACGGCAAAAGCTGAGTGTTGAAGATTACATTGAGCGAATAAAACTCCTCGAAGATAGCCAAAAGGCACGTCTAAAAGAATTGAAGAAGCAAAAAGATCTCGCAGTTAAAGTAAAAGATCTTGTGGAAGACCTCAGTAATGCTAGAATTATTTCCACACAGGCAAATTATGCTAGTCAACTGGCAGAGAAGCAATACCAGGTTAGTGAACAATCAAAGTATCTTGAAGAGGCAAATAACCTCGAACAGAATGTTAAAGAAGGTTCGAAAATCTTACTTGCGCTCGACGATAGAATCGGTGATTTGCAGAAGCAAATTGAAGAATTGACCGGCGGCGAGAGTAAAGGATTAAACAAGCAAATTTATGATTTACATCTGAAAATCGACACAAGCAAAGATAAAATTTCTGATGCCGAGGAAAAAGATATCGAAGCCAAATCCGAACTTGAAGAACTATCAGAACAACTAAACAGTGCGCGAAATGCACTAGAAGATTTTGTGAATAATTTGGCTTCAGCTAAGACAGATTTGAAAGAATCGAAACTTGCTCTCAGTGAAGCACAACAAGAGGAGCAAGATGTGCAGAAAATCATGGAATCGTCCGGTGACGAAAGCGCTAAGTTTTCTCAACAGTTAACAAAATTACTCGCCCAATTAGAAGAAGCAAATGCCAATCTAACTGGTGCTCAAAACGAAGTGAATAAAACTGCTGCGCAGGCCGAAGTATTAGCGGAACAACTGTCCAAGTCCCAAGAAACCGCAGAAGAGCATAGGTTGTCATTGGGCGAATTAGAACTCAAAGGCGAGGGATTGACCGGAAATAATACAGCAGTTGACCGTAATAAATTGTCTAAAGACTTAATCACCGCACAAAGAACTGAGGAGCGGCTTGTTGGGGAATCGCAACTAGTCGAAGGTAAATTGAGAGAAGCCGAAAGAAGCAGAGAACGATTACGAGCAGAAATGGAAAATTCATCGGGGGCCAGGGGAATGGCAGGAGGTGCGGCAGCAGTTATCGCAGCTCGCGATAACGGAGAACTAAGTGGAATTATTGGAACTATTGCAGAATTATGCGCACCAATAGATTCCACTCATGAAAGCGCCTTAGCTACGGCTATTGGCGGAGGGATGACATCAATTGTTGTTGAAGATGACGAGATTGCAGCAAAAGCCATCAAATGGTTAGCAGAACGACGGGCGGGTAGGGCAACATTCCTACCGCTCAATAAACTGACAAACAATCGGGTTGCAGGTAAGGCATTAATGGTGTCTAAAAAACCAGGAGTTGTCGGCTTCGCTCATGAGTTGCTAGATTATAATCCAAGAATCGATATTGCAATAAAATTCGTGTTAAGAAATACCTTAATCGTTGACTCTTTGTCAACTGCTAGAAATTACATGGGTGGTGTGAGGTTAGTTACTCTACGCGGTGATGTTACCGAGGCAGGTGGTGCGATGATTGGTGGTTCAAAAAGGAAGATGTCGGTTTCGTTTGGCGGTGGAATCAAAGGAGCCAGCGAGATTGAACGTTTAAGCAACGAGATTGAGAAATTAAAAATAATGTCAGAGACTATATCTGGAGCATTACACCAAGCCAGAGTAGAACAGCAACAACTCAGAACTAAGATAAACGAAATAACTGATAGTGACCAAGCTGTAAAACTGCAAGAATGGCGAGCAGAGTTGAAACAGGCAAAATCGGTGTATAATAAATCACTTGGCGATGTAGCAAATAACGAATCTCGATTGTCAGATTTAGAACAGTTGGCTACCCAACACCTTGACACACTTGACCAAGCTCAAAGAGTTGTGGCAGATCTAAATGTTACGATTGCTGCTACCAGAGATGATATGGAGGCTGCTAGTCCAGCCCATTTGAAAGATCGATTACATGCAGCACAAATGAAACGATTAGATGCCGAAGGTGTAATGGCAAAAGCAATTACTGCCCTAGAAAGTGGAAGTGAGCATGAATCACTTTTATCTGATAGAGTTGATGATTTATCGTCGAGAATTGCCACCTTGAATTCAAACATTATTGTGCGCAGTGAGATGATTGATAATTTGCAAGCGTCAATCGCTACCGATGCCATAGAGTTGAAAGAAAAAGAAGCTGAGCGTACGCAATTATTAGAGGAAAACAAGGGCCTAGAAGACGAGAGAATCGCCCTTGTCGATGAGCGTGCAAGCCTTCGAACCGAATTAACCCAAAAATCAACAAATGCACAATCACGCAGACGTCTAAGTGATGAGTTGGGCCGCTCTATTATCAATAAAGAAGCAGCAATTAATGAGCTACTCGCAGATATGGAAGCAAACAGCATTGAACCGGCACCGCCGGAAACTAGCCTACCTTCTGTTGGTGATGCAGAAAAGCGGGTTAGAGCTCTAGAAAGGGCTATGGAGAAGCATGGTCCAGTGAATATGTTGGCTATAGAGCAGTATGCTGAATGCCAAGATAGGCTTGACTCTATGAAAGTTGAGTTCAAACAACTACAAACTAGAAGATCAAATTTGGTAGAAATTACCGAGAAACTAGAATCACAAAGGAAAGCGAAATTGCTCAAGGTATTGGACAAGGTCAATGACAATTTCAAGAAATCGTATAAAATTTTGAGTGATGGCGGTAGAGGGGAATTGTATCTTGAAAACCCAGATGAGCCGTTCAAAGGGGGTCTGGAGTTATGGGCAAAACCCAAGGGTAAATCATCTAAGGTTAACCGATTACAACTATCAGGTGGCGAACAATCCATGGCAGCGCTTGCACTTATTTTTGCAATCCAGGATTACGACCCCAGTCCATTCTATTACTTTGACGAAGTCGACCAGAATTTAGATGCCATCAATGCGGAAAGAATCGCCGGAATGTGTCGTGAGCGTAGTAAACAGGCGCAGTTCCTTATGGTCACTTTGCGTAAAGTATCCCTTAGGTTGGCTGATCATCACATAGGGATTACCCATGGCGGGGATGGCTGTAGTAGGCGGATTGTTGACTTCGATCGTGAGCGAGCCATTAAGTTAAGTGAGCTTGAATCTATGAAGAATAGCGCTCTAGATGACCGTATCAGTGCTATAGCAGTCGAGAAGCAACAACAAGCCGGAGTTGATATGCCAACTGTTCCAGAGCCTCTTCCACCACCCAAGAGTCTTGGCGGTTTATTGAATTTCACTGAACCAAACGAAGCTGAAGCCTCAACTCTTCCAGGGTTAATCGAGCGAACAGCAGAGACCAGTGAAGATATTGAAGAGCGCAGAAAAGTATCCGAAGCAATCAATTCTATAGCAAATTTAGATGAAGACATTGAGCATATGGAGCAGGTTGAAGAAGAGGTTTGAGGCTGATAT
>DALZ01000125.1:17171-19530 GCA_002496955.1 Euryarchaeota archaeon UBA128
TCCGGCGAAGAGTCAGCGGATGCACAACACTTTGCGGCGAGGGTTATGCCTGTTCTGGAAGCAGAGGAATCAGAGTATCAATCTTTAGATGATCCATTTGATCGTTCTGTTGCTTTGGTTTTGTCATTGGTTAAAGAACAGGAACTAAATCCTTGGGACGTAGATTTATCGACGTTTCTCAAAGTATTCACGAAACGAGTACGACTCGAATCAGACAAACTAAATTTGCCAGCCTGCGGTAGACTGATACGAATGTCGTGGGAGGTTTTGAATCAGCAGGCTATGACCCTTTTTGACAAGGTGCAGAGTATGGACCACGAGGATGAGTGGGAAGAGGAAATGCACTTTGGTTGGGAATCTGATTACGATGATCAAGATTATGCTTTTACTGCCTCGATATTAGAGGGCGATGCAGATCACATACTTCCATCCTTATTTGACGAGCGAGTCAGAAGAGATGAGGGGCGACCGGTAACTCTCGGCGAATTATTGTCTGCCTTCAAGGATGCCGCAGATGATGCTGAGGATTTGCGTATTAGAGAAGCCAATCGTTTAGCTCATCAGAAAGAACTCGGCGACTATCTTAGCAATGTAGGCGGCAGAATGCACAATGAAGACCTTGAGGGGGATATTCGCCGTTGTTGGTTAGCACTTCGTAAAACTTGTATCAACAATAATGCAAGTAAAGTCAAAGTGGTCGATGTGATGGATGAACTAAGTGTTATACTAGAGAGCGAAAATGGTAAACACACTGAAGGCTATGCAGAGGAGGCAAAGGTTGCCTCATTCATTGCTAGCCTATTTCTCACCCATCGGGGATTTGCCAGCATAAGTCAGGATGAGGTTCCTTATGGGGCCATAATGATTGAAGACTTATGGCCCGAAGTTGGTCATTTTGAAGAAGTGATTAAGCGGATAGAGGAGAAAAAACTCATTCAGACCGAATCATCCAACAAAGAAGATTCAGGTTCTGTTCAATTTGCTAAACGGCGGGCTGAGAAAATAAGATTAAAAGAATTGAAAGAGCGTGAGGCAAAGGAACGCTTAATGTCTCAACAAGAAAGCGATGGGGAACTAGAAAAACACGAATGGTTAGTTGAGTAAGGATTTGATGACATGTCAGAGTTACAACTTGATACATTACTGGAAGCAACATTGTTTGGGGCGGGCCGCTCAATGTCCGTGACGGAACTGTGTGAATCGCTTGGCTATGATGAAGATGAAATGCTAGATTCCTTATATTCACTGCGTTCAACACTTAGACGACGTCGTGGAGGCGCACTACAAATAGCCGAAGTTGGTGACCGGTGGGCAATTGAAGTTAAACCTGAAATTGCTGAACACCTACCGAAAGAAGCAAAAACAGAGTTGCCAAAAAAACTGCTCAAAGCGGCTTCATTAATCGCCTATCACCAACCTATGTCACAATCAAGGTTAGTTGAATTGCTAGGTCAAAAAGCCTATGATTATGTCAGAGAGTTGGCTCAACATGGCATGATAGATCGTCGAAAAGACGGCAACACTCGTAGACTGACGACTACTAGACGTTTTTCAGAAGCATTTGGATGCCCGTATACCGATAGGAAGAAAGTAAAGGCCTGGTTCAGGGAACAAGTCCAAAAAACTGGCATTCTGGATAATTTAGAAACCGATCAAATAATCAAAGAAGAGTCTGAATATGAGGGAACTGTACAGGATACGTTGAAATTTGCAGAGGAGTAATTTATAACTTTCTTAAGTCATCTAGAATTTGTTTTACAGTCGTTTGCGTTTTTGGTCCATTGTGCGCTTGTAGCCTTGCTGCAACTAATTCTACTTCATCGCCAACAGCACCAGCACTAACTGCCATATTGCGTGAGTGCAGCTTCATATGTCCAGCTTGAATTCCATTCGTTGCCAGAGCTCGTAAAGCACCAAGATTCTGTGCCAATCCTGCAGCGCAAATTATCCCAGCGAGTTCGTTGGCCGACTCCACTCCTAAGATGGCTAAATTAGCCTTCGCAGTTGGGTGAACCTTTGATGCACCACCAACAATACCGACAGCCATTGGTGTTTCAATACTGCCAACTAGGTCACCGTTTTCATTAACCTGCCAATTAGTCATCGATGTATAGTGTTCTTTGTTATGAGCAGCCCAAGCATGACATCCCGCTTCTATTGCCCGCCAGTCCTGTCCACATGCTACTGCAACGCTACTAATGGCATTCATCACACCTTTGTTATGAGTTGTAGCTCTGAACGGATCGGCGATGGCAAAATGGTGTGCTTCAATTATCTTGCTGATGACTTCTAGTCCATTTTCTCTTGACCCATCGTTGGATAATTCTTCTGGGGTAAAAGTTGCCTCTACGCGTGCAAG
>DALZ01000099.1 GCA_002496955.1 Euryarchaeota archaeon UBA128
GCTGAAGGACAGCGCCGCTATGTAGAAAGCCTATCGTCGTATGCTAGACAATTTATTGGGCAAATGAAGAAGGCTGATTGTGATGGAATAGAAGGGCTATCTCCAGCCATATCAATCGACCAGAAGCAGGGCAGCCACAACCCTCGTTCAACAGTTGCGACAGTGACAGAAATCCAAGATTATCTACGATTACTATGGGCTAGAATAGGCAAGCCGCATTGCCCAACTTGTGGTATCGAAGTCGCTAGACGAACCGTTCAAGAAATTGTCGACGATGTTTTGTGGAACCTAGAGGAGCACACAATTTCGGTTTGGTCACCGGTAATTAGGGCTAGAAAAGGCACCCATCAAGACTTATTCAGGCAATTGGTTGAACAGGGTTTCCTCCACGGCAAAGTCAATGGGCATGATGTCGAATTTGAAAATCCACCAACACTTGATAAGAATTTTCGCCACGATATTGATGTTAGAATTGATCGTTTCGTCTGTCGTAGAAAATCTAGACAACGGCTAACTGAAGCCGTCGAGTCGGCTTTGCGGTTAGGTGGTGGCGCATTAGCCATCGAATCACTAAAAGCCCCGTCCGAAAACCTACCATTACCCAACGGTAGTAAAGCTCGAGACCATGTGGCAGGTGACGTTATTTCTTGGTCTGAAGATTTTGCCTGTCCAGAGCATGGCGCTTTTATGCCCGAACTATCACCTAGAGTTTTCTCGTTCAATTCGCCTCTTGGAGCATGTAGTAGTTGCCAAGGATTAGGTGTTCAAAGGCAGTTCAATACAGAACTATTAGTAGACTATGAAATGTCGATTAATAATGGCTGCGTAAGGCCGTGGAAACGCTCTATGTCACCCTCATGGTACCGTCGTCTGTTAGAACAGGTTGCAGATTATTATCAAATACCAATTCACGTTCCTTTCAAACTCTTATCTGAGGATGAACAAGACATCTTATTGTACGGATCTGGTTCCACTGTCATAAATTTCCATTTCGAATCAGATAATGGATCTGTCTACAAGATGAATCGACCTTGGGAGGGAATTATCCCGAGACTTGAGAAGACTTACACAGAAACATCTTCGGATAGAACTCGTAATCGGCTGATAAATTGTATGACAGACTTACCGTGCTCCGAATGTAACGGTGAGAAACTGAATTCCGCCGCGCGGCATGTTACAGTCGGAGGCATCAGACTTCCTGAAGTATCGTCGTGCTCGATTCACGATAGCCTAGAATTAGTTAGGTCTTGGCGCCCAGAGTGTGAGAATGGTCCGCCTGAGATGTATGCCGATCAAGTAGAAACCCTTGATGAAAAAAGTCTGTTCATTGGGACTGAGATACTAAAAGAAATCGAAAGTCGGTTGGATTTTCTTAACAGCGTTGGCTTGGATTATTTGACACTTGACCGTAAAGCCAACACCTTGTCTGGCGGTGAAAGTCAGAGGATTAGATTAGCAACACAAATTGGCAGTCGACTTACCGGAGTAATGTATGTTCTGGACGAGCCATCAATTGGTCTACATCAAAGGGATAATTCGCGATTATTATCCACATTGAGAGAATTAAGCGATTTAGGAAACACCCTCATTGTCGTTGAGCATGATGAAGATACCCTTCGCCAAGCAGACTGGCTTTGTGACCTCGGGCCGGGTGCTGGGCTTGAGGGAGGAGTGGTTGTAGCAAACGGCCCACCAGAAGAAGTTATGGCGAATCAATCATCTATTACTGGGGCATATCTGAGCGGGAAAAAGTGTATTGAGATACCAACTAAGAGAAAGAAACCAACTAAAGATAAAATAAAGATTAAAGGAGCTCAACATAATAATCTACAATCGGTAAACGTAGACTTTCCATTGGGTTGTATGACCTCAGTTTGCGGCGTGTCTGGTTCGGGAAAATCATCCCTTGTATCTGGTATTCTAGCGCCAGCTCTTCAAAGATCGTTACACAATGCAGACACTTCTCCCGGGAAACATAAGAGTATTGAGGGCATCGAGAAAATCGATAAAACCATTATCATTGATCAATCACCAATTGGTCGAACCCCTCGATCTAACCCCGCAACCTACACCAAAGTTTTCGATGAAATAAGAAAACTATTTTCACAAACGACCCTCTCTAAAGAACGCGGTTACACCCCCGGACACTTCAGTTTCAACGTCAAAGGTGGTCGTTGTGAGGCATGTAGCGGAGCCGGGTCGATAAAATTAGAAATGAATTTTTTACCGGACGTATGGATTACTTGCGATGTGTGTAACGGTCAACGTTATACTCGGGAATGCTTAGAAGTTACATGGAAAGGAAAAACCATTCACGATGTGTTACAGATGCCGATTGGCGAGGCGGTAGTATTCTTTGAAAACCATCGAAAAATTCACCGAACCCTTGACACACTCAGAGCAGTTGGGCTTTCCTACGTCAGACTAGGTCAGCCAGCCACAACATTGTCAGGCGGTGAAGCCCAGCGAGTAAAGCTAGCTAGCGAACTAAGAAGGCCGCCCAATAAACACACGGTTTACATTCTTGATGAGCCGACGACCGGTTTAGCACTATCAGACGTTCAAATGCTTATCGATGTCTTACTTGAACTACGGGCTAAGGGTCATACTGTAATTGTCATCGAACACCATCTCGACGTTGTCAAGTCAAGTGATTGGGTAATCGATTTAGGTCCTGAGGGCGGAGACCGTGGTGGCCAATTAATTGCCACAGGAACTCCAGAGAAAATTGCTCAAAACGAACGCAGTTTTACTGGCCAATATCTCAAAGATATGTTGTGACATCTTTCCGTATTGTTCAAAGAGCGTATTCACCGCCATCAATACAGCCCCCGTAGGTAAGTCCAATGCAAATCACTAGAGTTGAAGCGACACCAAAGAGTGGTAAAGGCCTCCGAGATGTTAGAGGTGATATTGTGAGACGCAGATTGGCTGCGGACCATAACATCTCAATGACCGAGGTTCGAAGTATTGTTGGGTTTCTAATTAACTCAGATATTTCATCAGAAGACATTTCATCGAGGGCAGATGATTTATTCGCAGATCCGATTATCGAATATTCAACAACCAATCAAACCTTCTTACAATCACCTGAGATTTTTTCAGATACCCCCGATGCAGTGATATCGGTGGGATTTAAACCAGGGGTTACAGATAATCCAGGAAAAGCCGCACTAGACGGCTTTCATACAATTTTCCCTGAAGCTGATATAAATTCAGACATTTCTACTTACATCTCCTATGTATTTTATGGTATAAACAACCAGACAACGCCCGAATTTCTCGCATCGACACTATACAACAGCCTGATTGAACGTGCAGTAATAGCAGATACCAATATGTGTCAAGCGGGCGATTGGCCAATGATTGAGTATCCTGAGAAACCTCCACAAGTATTCAAAGAACCATCCCCTATCAATCTGGAAATTGATGATGATGACCTTATTGAAATATCAGAAACCGGCCTTTTAGCTCTGAATTTAGAAGAAATGCGAGCAATACAAGCCCACTACCGGGACGCCCAGACTCAACACTCCCGGCGCGCAATTGGAATCGTTGATGATCGGCCTACAGATGTGGAATTAGAGTGTTTAGCACAAACTTGGAGTGAGCATTGCAAACACAAAATCTTCGCTGCTAAAATCAACCATACAGACTTAGAGACAGGTGAGCAATCAGTTGTTGATTCAATCTTTAAGACACACATTATGAAACCTACTCACGATATGCAAAATGATGTCGATTGGTTACTATCTGTATTCCATGATAACTCTGGAGTAATCGCCTGGGATGACGAATGGAGTGTATGTATGAAGGCTGAAACCCATAATTCTCCATCCGCATTAGACCCATATGGTGGAGCAATGACTGGTATAGTCGGCGTTAATAGGGACATATTGGGTACCGGTCTAGGCGCTCGTCCGATAGCCAATACAGATGTTTTCTGTTTCGGCCCACCCGATTGGCAAGGCGACATTCCAGACAATTTATTTCATCCATCAAGAGTATTACGCGGAGTACATTCCGGTGTTCGTGTTGGAGGTAATGAGTCAGGAATTCCTACAATCAACGGTGCTATAGTTTTCGATGAGCGGTATCTTGGAAAACCGCTGGTATATTGTGGTACTGTAGGCATCATGCCAAGAAAATTACCAGACGGTAGAGAATCTCACATCAAAACCCCAACTGCAGGCGACATAGTCTACATGGTAGGGGGTAGGGTTGGTTATGATGGCATTCATGGAGCGACATTCTCATCGCTCGAACTTACCGAAGAATCACCATCTAGTGCTGTTCAAATCGGCGACCCGATTACCCAGAAGAAGATGCTTGATATGCTGCTTGAAGCCCGCGATGCCGGCCTTATTACTTGCATCACAGACAATGGCGCGGGAGGGCTATCGTCATCTATTGGAGAAATGGCAGAGTATACCAATGGTTGCCGTATAGATTTAGCCAAAGTTCCGCTCAAGCAATCTGGTCTCTCGCCATGGGAAATTCTTGTATCTGAAAGCCAAGAAAGAATGACAGTAGCAATCAAGGAGGAAGATATAGCAGAATTTGAGGCGCTTGCAGCGTTGCACGAGGTTGAGGCAACAGCAGTCGCTGAATTCACCTCTACAGGTATGTTTCATGTGCAGTTTGGTGAGGCAACAGTTGCATACCTGCCAATCGAATTCTTACACGACGGAGTTCCACAACTACAACTCGAATCCGAGTGGAGTCCACCGCACCATGAACCATTTATCCCCCCCTCAAAAACAGATCATAACCAATTATTACTCGATTTGTTAGCAAGACCAAATATCGCTAGTAAAGAGACTTGGGTTAGGCAGTATGACCACGAGGTTATTGCCCAAACTGCGGTAAAACCGTTTGTTGGTGTTGAACGCGACGGGCCCGCTGATGCTGGAGTAATCACACCTATTCACGGTAACCCGCGCGGTTTGGTTGTATCGTGTGGTATAGCGCCACGTTACTCAGATATCGATGCTGGAGCCATGGCAGCTGCGGCAATTGATGAAGCGGTAAGAAATGCAGTTTGTGTGGGCGTAGATGTTGATAAGATCGCTGGCTTGGATAATTTCTGCTGGCCAGACCCAATTCAATCAGTGAAAACCCCCGATGGCAAATTCAAACTTGCGCAATTGGTCAGAGCAAATCGAGAGTTAGAACGAATATGTCGGGCTTACCGTTTACCCTGTGTCAGCGGCAAAGATTCTATGAAGAACGATTATGGTAAAGGGCTAGACAAGATTTCAATCCCCCCAACTCTCTTGTTCTCATTATTTGGTGATCATACAGATGTCAGAAATATCGCAACTAGCGATTTCAAACACCCAGGTGATAAGGTATACTTAGTGGGCGAATCATATGATGAGCTAGGAGCCTCAGAAGTTTCCTTTATGCTGCGGGAAAGGGACATAGTGTCTGGTATTGGAGGGAATGTTCCAACATTATCAAACCCAGACAAATTTTTCAAATCATATCGATCATTGAGCTCGGCAATTAATAGTGGTATCGTAAACACGGCTCATGACTGTTCGGAAGGGGGCCTCGGTGTAACCCTTGCAGAGATGTGCATTGGTGGTAGAATTGGCGCAACCATTGATATTGACGGTACTGGTGATTGCCCACTATTCTCAAAACTATGGGGCGAATCCCTCGGTAGGATAGTAGTTACAGTATCACCTGACAATGATGCAAAATTCTTGGAGGCAATGTCCGGAAGCACAACGACATACATTGGCATCGTGGACGATTCTGATAAATTGAATATTTCAGACGGGTTTGATCCAATAATCACCATGAACGTCTCAGATATGGTACAATCTTGGCAAGGGACTCTCGATATGAGCGGGGGTGAATTATGATGTATGTTCCTAAGGTGGCGGTATTATTTGGCTTTGGCATCAACTGCGATCACGAGACAGCAGCGGTTTTTGATATGGTAGGCGGTAGTTCAACGAGGGTGCATCTAAACTCGTTTATCTCTGGATTAGACAGCCTTGACAATTATGACATACTCGCAGTTCCGGGGGGGTTCTCTTTTGGAGATCACCTAGGTAGTGGTAGATTGATGGGCAATAGAATGCGCTTTTCCCTCCGTGATGAACTAACGAAGTTTGTTGGTGCCGGCAAGCCAATAATAGGCATCTGTAATGGGTTTCAAGTTCTAGTAAAGACTGGATTACTGCCGGGCCCTGAAGGAAACGTTCCCGATTTTGTGCAGCGAGCAAGTTTAACACTGAACGATTCTGGGAGATACGAAGATCGTTGGGTTACCTTAGAATTTAATCCGGATAGTAACTGTATATGGACGAGAGGGATGACCCAAATCGATTGCCCGGTACGTCACGGCGAAGGCAAATATGTTATGCCAAACCGAGATAAACTAACCAAACTTGCAGCGAACAATCAAATTACTGTTCGCTACATTGATCCTGAAAATACGAAACTTGAGCCCAATGCTGTATTACCATTCCCTAAATCACCTAATGGTAGTATGATGAATATCGCTGGTATTTCTGATAGTACCGGTCTCGTATTTGGTCTGATGCCGCACCCCGAGGCAATATATGCCCAATGGCTTCATCCCGACTTTTCTCGTGGCACTGCTCCTAAGGTTAAGTCTCAACTAGAATGGGAAGGACAGGGATTGCAGATATTCAGAAACGCTGTGGATTATGTCATTTCGAATAATTGATTGACATGTCAAATGCTGTAAGATTTAGAGAGATAGATTCATTACGCGGTCTTGCTGTTTTGCTTATGGTAATGGTACATACTGCTGCAACTTGGAATCCGTTTAACACAGTTCAAGATTCATGGTATGCCTACATTGTGGCTGGGTTAGGTGGTTTAGCTGCACCACTATTTGTCACAATATTTGGTTGGGGTTTAATAAAATCACAATCTAGTTATCGAAGCACTCTGATTAAAGCAACAATACTAATTTTTTTACAGGTAATCGTCAATTTAACATCACCTCATTTGTATGACACATTCACCCCTGGAATATTATCACTGTTCGGATTATTACTGTTACTTAAGCCGTGTATTGTCAATATTGTCTCCAAAGTAAATTTAGCAATAATGTTTTCAATATTTATGATATTCATCTACATCATTAACAATCATGTATACAACCTTCAAGGTATTAACGATTGGGAGATTAGAGTTACTAGCGATAGCGTTGAGACCATATTATCTCATTTGATATTAACTGGAACATATCCATTATTTCCATGGATGATATTCGCAGTGGTTGGTGCATTCCTTGGAAGTTCCATTACGGAGGGGGGGAAAACACTTCCAAGGAATAACACCACCTTGTTACTGATAATTATAGGATTGTGTTATTGTCTATTGACACTAATTGCAGCCGATAGTAGCGATAAGATCTGGGCTCATCCCACACAGGGGCATTACCTGAACTTCTTTCCAGCTAATACAGGATTTTTGGTTGGTTCAATGACAGGTGTATTCATATTCTGGATGTTAATACAAGATTGTCGAATAATGTTGTTCGAAGGTATCGGTAAGATTTCCCTAACCATCTACGTAATTCATTTTGTCCCGTTAACATTATACTCCAATCTTGAAAATGAAAAAGATTGGACAGTTATGGAAGCGAGTCAGGCGGTGGCGTTATACACCACCGCCTGGCTCTTCTTCGCATTTGTTTGGAACAGGTTTCAATGGCTAACCATTGAACGCCTTATTCGCAAACTCTCTTCTAAGTAATCACTCTTCAGATCCAGCTGCTTTGGTATCCATTGTTGCTGCATACCAAACCATCATACCGAAAGCAGTCTTGTTAACTACGTCAGCGATGTTGTAAAGGATGTTTAGGTTCTCTACATCACCAGCGTCGCCACCTTCGCCCATGATAAATCCGATTGGGTAAATTGCCCATCCGACTGTTAGAATAATTGCCATGGCCTTGAAAGCAAATTGTGTTCCTTCGCTTGCACCACTGACATTTTCTTTTGCTTCACCAGCCCAGACCTCGTAGATGATGTAAATCCATGCGGCTACACCAACAGCGAACAATGGCCAGGTTAGTCCATCAGACATTTCTCCAGACTCAGCTAGGAATCCAGCAACTAGCATTACAATGGAAGCACCGAATAGTCTCCAGAATAGTGCAGCAGTTGCAGCACCAATAGCAGCTAGAATTAGGTAGAATTCAGCAACTTGTAGGGGGACAGTAATCAACCAGTCAATGTATCTCATAACTAGTGGGGACTCTCCAGTGGAGATCCAGTGTCCTCTCATGTAGGTGTAGTGGTACCATGCAACACCAGTTACTAGTGCAGCAACGGTCATTGATGTTCGCCACTTTGGCGCTACATTTTGGCGCTCAAGGATGAAGAAAACGGTAGATGCAAGCATCATTGCAGTTGCCAACCAAAAAGATACTCCAACCATATCATCAGTTTCTAGTATCCCAGTAGCAGCAGACGCGTTTCCTAAAGCCAAGAGGCCGAGGGTTCCGATCAAAAGCAGGCTAGATGTTCTCTTCATATTCGATTTAAACATATTTCTCAGTCTGCGGCTTTGTCATTGAGTATATAAA
The DNA here is from genome assembly GCA_002496955.1 of Euryarchaeota archaeon UBA128. Lineage (GTDB taxonomy): Archaea > Thermoplasmatota > Poseidoniia > Poseidoniales > Poseidoniaceae > MGIIa-L1. The sequence continues at coordinate 8,582 of DALZ01000099.1, forward strand.
AGAGTGTTAAGATTTATAATACATCCATGCGTTTTCACGGTTTTTGTCCAGTTTGCACACGCCATAATTTACTATAGATTCCATCAAATTCTACTAACTTTTCATGGTTTCCTTGTTCAACAATTTTACCATCGTCCATCACCATTATGATGTCACAATTACGAATTGTCGACAACCGGTGGGCAATAATGACGGTAGTTCTTCCTGCAGATACGTATTCAATGGAGCGCTGTAGTGATGCCTCGGTCTCGTTGTCCACTGCAGAGGTTGCCTCATCTAAAAT
>DALZ01000055.1 GCA_002496955.1 Euryarchaeota archaeon UBA128
AAAAGTTGCCTCTACGCGTGCAAGTCGATGAGCGGCTAAGTTTGAAAGGATTTTTAGATGCACTCTCCCGCCTGTTAGTCTCTCAATCTCTGGAGCAATTAGTTCAGTCATGGTGTTTACCGCATTTGCGCCCATAGCGTCACGACAGTCGACGATTATGTGCAGTATTATCATTGGTCCAGACAGTGTTTCAATTAGTCTAGTTTCGATTCTTTTGCAACCGCCTCCGAGTTTTATCATTGTCGATGGCAAACTATTGCACAGAGATATTATTTCGTTGTGATTTTCATGAAGAGTTTGAATCGCTGAATCGATGTTAGGGCAATCTAGTATCTGAATTTGACCAATCATTAACGGAGCGTCATTTTGCGTGCGAAATCCGCCATTGTTCAAACATCGCTTGGCCATGTTAGATGCAGCAGCGACAACGCTAGATTCTTCTAAGCAAAATGGTACTAGGTAGTGCTTATCATCAACTACAAAATTGGTTGCGACTCCAACTGGTAGTGACATTGTACCAATAACATTCTCAATCATCCTGTCAGCAGCCTCATCAGACAGTTCACCATTACTTGCTAATGCAGTGACGTGTTCATCGGCTATACCTGACATTTTTTGAACCAACTTCCTTCGTTCATCAACTGATAATTTGAAAAATCCACTCAAACGGCTATTTTCTACAGGCACTTCCTCACCAGTATGACCCATGGGTATTGGACTGATAAGTAATGGGTTCTTGTGGAACTAAATTAACGGGTTTAACGGATTTACTAACGCGTTAATTAACCGTTAATTAACCGTTAATTTGACCATAAATTAACGCTGAATGTAGCGATTAACAGCAAATAACACGTTCTAGACCAACGATAGGTGGTGAAACATCAAATACCTAATTGTGCGATATGGCTCTAATGCGTGTGAAGGCACTCGGTTTTGATATACCTAATTTGACATCCAATCCATTTTCAGCAATTCCACTCGAGGGAAATAAATCTGAATTGTATGTTGGTAGATTAGATATACGAAAGAGGTTAGCTCAACACATACGATTTAAGTCAGCAAGAAGGATATTAATGGTCGGCGAAGTTGGCAGTGGCAGAACATCACTGTTGAGATGCGCAGCGCTCAAAGCCCCAGTCTCAGTACATATTGATCATATTTCAGAATCTAATCCACGAGACAGTCTATTACAGAGAATGTATTCTGAATTAGTGGGCTATAATTTTCCCTCTAATAGCGTAGAATTAGTGAAAAAAATGGTAGATTACTCATATACTTTCAATGAAAGTCTACCACTTATTGTAATCGATACCCCAAATGTCGAAGACAGCGTATTGTTTCATGCGTTACGTAACCTACTGCCTTCATTAGAGCGTCTCCAAGCAGTGATAGTCGTTGTTGTTGAATCCAAACAAAGAATGAGTATACAAGAAAATCTGTTAAACAGTTTTGATAATATTGAAACACTGGCCCCATTATCTGTAGATGAAGTTCAAGCCTTAGTTGAGAAGCGGGTTTCCTCAGCAAGTAGGCAAGATTTCAAACTTGCATTTGAACATGCGAAGAGTATCCACAATAGAACTGGTGGACTTCCTCTAGAAGTTGTTAAGCTAATGCGTGATGCAATAGATGATTCTCTATTAGGGGGTCTAGGTGATGTCGAACAAATCGAGAGTCGCCGTCCACACCACGAAATGATAGATGAAGCAAACAATATTGATTTGATACCTGAAGACAAGCCATCAACAATTCACGAATCTGATATAATCGATGCCTCGTTGCCGTGGGACAAACGTGATGCAAAGTTGGATGATAGGGTAATTATGCCTGAGGACAACTTATTCGACTTCGACTTAGATTTAGAAGAGTTATCTGAATCTCAAGAGATGGACGGAACTGCAGACGAGTTTGAATATTCAGCTAATCCATCTAATGAAGAAATAATTATCGCAGATTCTAAACCTAAACCATCGATTGATGCTGGTGCTTTTGGTGGCTTGTTAGGAAGGACTAGGGACTATGATGCGATGGAAAAGAGCGAACCAGATGAAATGATCAATCAACTGAATAATCACGGAACCGAATTATGGGTCTCAAAAGACATGGTCGAGCTGCAGGATAAAGTTGACTTCGATGAACAAAATTCTGCAGAATTAATTCATGATGAAATCGGGGTGTATGAGAGCCAGGAGAATAGTTTGGATAATATAGAAATCCCAATTGAACCAATTGAGATTACAGAAAACCAACAATATGATAATTTTGAAGCAGTGAATATTCTTGCTTCATTGCTTACACAAATTATGCATACCCCGTCATCAAACCCGACGACTGGAGATAACAAACTGTTACAATCATTAATCCGGTTTAACCAAGGAAAATATTCTGAAAAAGTTGACTATCCGCTAAACCCTACGGTGTTGTCAACACTCAACAGCAGTGAATCATACGTGGTTTCTATCGCTAAAGTAAGAATGTACTCACCAAGCGACAAAGCAATACTTTCTCATCTTGGAATTAAACGTCCAAGATTGTCTCAAATCAGTAATAAGTTACTGAGATCAGGAATCCTGTGCGCGAGAATGAAAGGACGCAGTAGGTATTATGAACTAACTCAAACGGCTAAAGCGCAACTTATTGCATGGGGAATTATGGAGGTTGATGAGTAATGTCTTGGAGCATATCTTGGTCATGGCAAGCGGATTCTAGAATTTCCACAATTGCTGCTGTCGAGGGCGGTGTAGTAGTAAGCAGTGGTTTAGAGTTGCTGTTGATAGAGTCTAATGGCGATATAAGGTGGAGAGTTAAAACACCATTTAAGGTTCATTCAATAAGTTATCAAAATGGTGTTTTAGCAGCCTTAGCCGCCCATGGTTTCTATGTTATTTCCACCACTGACGGGAGCATGCTTCACGATGGGAGGTCAACATATGGTGGGTTTAATGATGTTATTTGTCGTCCAGGTGGCGGTTGGATATTGTCTGGTAAAGAAGGGCAAATGCACCTATTTTCTCATGAGGGCATTGGTATAAAGCGCTTTGAGACTGGCAAAGTGCGCCGGTTGGTTGGGTGGTTAGATAGAGAGCATATTATCTGGCAGTCAGATGATGGGAAGTTGTGGTGTGGTAGATTGGGTAGTAATTATGCCAAACGTTGCTTGGAGGATAGGGTTTGGAGCTGGGTTTCAAGGCTAGAACAAGGCCGCCTATTGTTACAAACCAGTGCCGGTGATATATGGGAAGGAGTACCCCATCCATTTGGATGGGATTACATTGAGAGGCTGCAATCAAATTCACTTGAACCTATGGAAGGTATTCGATGCGGAGATGGATGGTGGCTATTAGGAATAGAGGGGTTACTCTACCACCTATCCGGAATTGGTGACGGTTCTGATGTTATCCTCGGCGAGAATATGAACTTGGGCGATTTACTTGAGAAAATTACAGCTGACTCAATGGTTACAGCTACAAGAACTGGTTTACTTAGAATGTGGCAAGCACCGCACTTGGCAGACTCCGAGAGGGAAAGTCGGTACAAGGCAGCAGCCGAAGCGGCGTTGGCAAGAGATTGGAATGAGAGGAAATTGCTGTTCAATAAGGCTAGACAAGCAGAAGACGATGGTCGCTTGTCACTTGCAGTTGAACTGTATCAGGCTTTAGGCCGCCAAGAGGATGTGAAACGCTTGTTAAAGAGGCAGAAGGAGGATGGAGAATGACAAAAATCAACAATACTATTTCCCAAGAAAGGTTGGAACACTACCTAAAATTGACGAAACAAGCAAGACATAAGGCTACTGCTATTCACGCTGAGGGAACTAAAGAGTATGATATGCTTACGGTGTTAATGAGAATGGCTGATGATTATACTAGCGATGCGGGATACTTCATGGAAAAAGGAGACTACATTAGAGCGTTTGGCGCGATAAATTACGCTCACGCTTGGATCGATGCCGCAGTAAAACTTAGGTTACTGGACGGTCACGGGGATGATGAATTATTTACTCTACCTTAACTTTTCTATAGACCTTCAATCAATCTTAAATGATTACTTTTAGCGACCTCTACAACTGTAATCCCGCATTGATACAATCGTTTTTTCAGAATCTTATCGATGGTTAGGACTGCATAATTTCGGTTTTCTGCTAACCTGAATATTTGGTCGTCAGTATGAGATAATTCTGAAACATCAACCACAGTCGATTTCTGCTCGAGCATTGCTAATAGCAATGATTTCCCTCTCGGCCTTGTATCTTCAAGCCGGTATAGTTCATCCACAACAGCATTGATTAAAACTAACTGATAATTACCAAATATGCGGTCTAACTCAAGTTCAAAGTTAATGTTAGAATCAATTATTGCTACCCACCCACAGGTGTCGACAATAATCTTTTGAGACATTATACCGCCTTATTGAATAATACCGTAACCAATCAAACGCCATCTCGATCCAATCCTTCGGGATAGCGAAACACGCTCACCTGAATCTACACATATTGGTAATCGAAGCTCCAGTGAGGTTCTGGTTTTTTCTGCGTTTTTCGTCACACCAACTGATGTTGCAGTAGCAACATTAATCATTAACATCTCATTGTTACGTAGTGGGTGAATCTTTTCTGGGTTTGACCCATCAGTTGAGACCATTGAATCCATGAGGTGAACAGATATCTCGATCGAATTTCTGGTTTCAGGTAGTTGACCTGCTAATGATACAACTTGGCCGGACAGATTATCTGATGTCGTAATTGATGGGTCAAGTTGCGTTGCAAGCCCGCATAATCCGCCGGCATGCATTTTGTCTAATGATAACCCTCCACCTTGCATACTGGTAACGGTCGCCTTGATTGGCTCCCAGCGAGTTTTTGAACCCTGCTCGATTTTTCTACCCGGGCCAATTTCAATTTCGTCTCCAACTTTGAATTCGCCTTTTACAATGCTTCCGCCGATTACTCCACCCTTCAATTTGCTAGGTCTGGTTCCAGGTCTGTTTATGTCAAACGATCTGGCGACATGCATCAGAGGTGTCTCGTTACCGTCTCTATCTGGCGTCGGTATCGTACTTTCAATTGCGTCAATTAGGATGTCTAGATTGACGTCATGATGTGCTGATACGGGTATTATTGGAGCGTCTTCAGCAACTGTGCCTTTCAAAAAATCTCTTATCTCATTGTGTGATTCAATCGCTCGCTCACGACTGACCAAATCAATTTTATTTTGCACCACAACGATATTTTTTATTCCAGACATATTTAATGCCATGAGATGTTCTCGTGTTTGCGGTTGAGGGCATTTCTCATTAGCTGCAACCATCAACATTGCACCGTCCATTATTGATGCTCCAGTTATCATTATCGCCATCAGAGTCTCGTGACCGGGAGCGTCGACAAATGAGACGACTCTTTTGAGTTCTTTATCAACATCGTTTTTGCCATTTGGGTTTTTTCCAGCAACATAGTATGTTCCATCTTTGTTCTGAAAAAATGCAGTGTCAGCATATCCTAACTTAATTGATATGCCACGTTTTCTCTCCTCTGAATGAGTGTCGGTCCAAACTCCGGATAATGCCTTTGTTAAGGTTGTTTTACCATGATCGACATGGCCAACAAGACCGATGTTGACGGTTGGTTGAGCGGGAAGTTTTCTTGCCATTCCCACTCCTCCTATTCACGAAAACCCTCTCGGGATTCACTCCGACGATTCCTCACTTTCCGCCGATAAAATCGCATCTAGTGCTTTTTTACCTGCTTCTACAACTTTGAGATTTATTTGTCTTGTGTCCTGAGTTATTGTGTTACCGCGGAAGTTTCTGCGTTTCCTTAACCCATCAGGCTTATAGCGGAATCGCTTTTTCTCTCCGCCCTTGGTTTTGTAGACAAGGTTGTGCCCCTTGAATCCAGTTGATCGAGTGACTAAAATGGACTGCCTAGAGCCACCTGCAAGGTCTCTTCTTAGCGGTGTCCCGGTCTTATCAGCACCACCAGTAATCTGAAGTTTGTATCCTGACAATGTTTTGTCACCTTCACCTACGAAAATACCATCAACTACATCACCAATCTTCTTGCCCAGAATTTGAGCGTAATTATTTCCTGTTATTTTCAATGAGTATGCTTTACCGTTGCTTTTTGGGTCGGTGTCATTTACGACAGCGACGAACTCTCCTTGTGAACCAGTAGCCATAATCACGCCTCTAAGACAGGTTGGCCAACAGTGACCCATATTTATGCTCACCGCATAAACATAAGTTGGTTTGTATGCTCATAATCGTTTTTTTATGAGCATTTCTACTCTACTAGCAATATCAGTTGGTAAGAAATGCGGCATACTCAAGTGAGTAGTTCTCCCACGTCCACCCGGGACAGTTGAAATCCGCGTTTTGATTAATTGTCTGTTTTCCATTTCTTTCAGATATTTCCATAGGGTGGTGTGACTTTTCATATCCTCAGAATATTCTTCACAAACCACTGCATAGAGGTTTTCAACATCACCAGTAGTCATCGAACTCTCTTTTTTCAGTCTGCGACAGATTGCCAGTAACACCAGCATTGCATGAGCATTTAATCCATCAATAGCATCGATCTCAGAGACCATGTCAACTGATAGCATATCGTCTTTAGCGTGGACATCATCAACACTGATTTCCCGCTTTGTGTGGTCGTCTTGTCTTATTTCACAAGATTCAGCAGCAGATTTCAGAAGTTCAATGACTAACCTAGCATCGCCAATGGGGGCAGATTTTTGCGCAATTAGCCGTATTATTTCTTCTGAATAAGTTCCTTTAACTAATGATAAGTTTGCTCTTTGCAACGCAATTTCGTAAAGTTCATCTTCGTTGTATGATGGTATTCTAATCAGGTTTGTTTTTCCCATTCGGGATATGACTGCAGTTTCTAATACGTCAAGCACTTGTTCCTGACTTACCAAAATAAGTGATAGTGTTCCTTTGCCTTCCTGATCTTCGTCGATTCTCAGTAGTTGATAGAGTATATCATCTCCAGATTTTCTCAACATGTGGTCAACTTCATCCAGAATGACGATTAGATGTGAGGAATTTCGCCGAGTTAATTTACGAAGGCTAAGTAGTAGCTCTCCAATCGATAGTCCACGATCAGGGTGTCCGGGGTCTATTGCATGCAGTATGCGTTGTACGACACGGGTACTAGTTGACGCATTTCTGCAGTTGACATGGGCGATATTGATATTTCTACGATTCATCAAATGTCTTTGTAAATCACGGCAGAAGGTTTTGACCAGTACGGTTTTACCACTACCCACCGGACCGGTAATTACTGCTCTACAACTTGCTTCATGTTTATCTATAGAAGCAAATCTAGCAGCCAATTGCTTTTGGTATTCCGCTCTCGAAACTAATTCTTGTGGAATGTAATCAAAATCCAAAGGCTCTGGGTCATTGATAACATAGCCTGCGCCAATTCGGTCTAGATAGTCCACCATACCAGTAAATGCTGTTGCCAACCGTTCTAAAAGATGTGGTCTAGTTTCAGGGCCACATGTCGAGTTTTAATCGCTTGTAGAGTTATATTCATCAGTGTATTTGGTCGAATTTATACCCATTCTCCCATTTTTTCTCACCGAGAACCACTTGTAATTCATAAGGAGTTATCATGGGTTTGGCATATTTTACTGCATCATCAATGGCAATTCTTGGACATGCGGTATTTACGAATACATCAACTGGATAGAAGTCAATCAATTCCGGACCTACGTGCTCCATGGCTAGCAAGAAGCCTTTTTTACCCTGTTTTTCGAGCATACGCTTTAATCTGAGCGCTAGATTTCTTCTCATCTGTCCAGGCTTCGCGCCAATTAATATGCCGAATCTTTCCTTGTCCATTGAAGACATGATTAGTCCAGATCTTTGCCGTAAAATCCTTTCGATTCTTTCTCTACCCATTTCTCTTGCTTCGCCAGAGTATGGGTCGAGCATAGCTAACGGTTTTCCGGTATGCAGCACTAATCCTATGGGATGGAAATCACCACTGCCTAAAAACACGTAGTGCCCTACAGTGGGGTCATCGCCTGAGTAATTGCAACCGAGAACTTGTCCTGGGAATGACAATCTAGCCCCACCGATAGGGATTGTAACATCAAAGCCTGCGTCCTCGAAATGTTTCTTGAAAGTCGGCAGTAAGTGTAGATGTTGTATGCTGCCAACCAGCCCAAGTTTAGTATCAGTCAGTGGTGCCACTCTGCCAACCATGTCTTCAAACCTATCAAGTGCTTCTAACTCGGATAGTACGGGACCTTGAGAATTATTCATTCTGCTCTTAGCGATTTCTCGATGAGCATGCAAATAGGGTAGAACAGGAGCAATTTCAGGATTACCCTGGTAGGTTACCGGGATAAACTGGGTAGGCATACCTGAGTCAATATTCATTTGCGAGTGGCCCATGTGGGCCACTAAGTCCACACCAATATTCTGCATTTTATCGTGAACAAGGTCGCAAGCGCCATAACATGGGTCTGCTGATAGAACAACCCTTGCAGAGGTTTCAGTTTCTATTTGATCCATCATCTCCAATGCTTGCATCTTCAATCCTTCGGGTACTTGTAAGGCAACCAGTTTGAGATCGTTGGTTTTTATCCTATCAACTAATTCATCTAATTGAAATTCATGTTTGTCTAAGTCCAATTTGCTCAACTCCTAACTGAGAATAACAACCTTGTCGCCAATCATCTCAAGTTTAACCAGAGAATCGAACTTAATGTCTGGATAATCTGATTTCAACTTCTCCATACCCTCACCCTTTTCAACAACAATGATAGTATTTTGTATAGTTGCCCCGGTCTTCTTTATACCTTCAATGACACATTTCATAGTGCCACCAGTTGACAAAACATCATCAATTATCGCTATATTCTCACCCGGTTTTATGTCATTGAGAAATAAGCTACCCTTCGAATAACCAGTTTCTTGGCTAATTTCTATTTCGCCTTCCAAACCGTATTGCCGCTTTCTAGCAATTACCATTGGTATACCGGTTCGCATAGACAGAGGGGCCAGAAGCGGAAGCCCCATTGCTTCGATGCCAAGAATAACATCAATATCTTGCCAATTGATTAAATCAACCGACAGGTCAATAATTGCCTCTAAAACTTCAGGATGTAGTCTTGGAACGCCATCGGTGATTGGGTGTATGAAATATGGATAATCGCCCTTCCAAATTATTGGGGCATTGACTAAACTCTGCTTTAGTAGGTCTATTCCATTCATTTTACCACCGCTAGGTTACAACTCAGCGAGGTATTCTACATATTCATCAGGATCCAATAGCAATTCGAGGTCTAAGTCATGTGGCTCAAGAATAATTATCCACCCTAAGTCATAAGCTGAATCATTAGCAAG
>DALZ01000079.1 GCA_002496955.1 Euryarchaeota archaeon UBA128
CCATTACAATATTCCAATGGAAGTGATGGGGTGATTTGGGCCTCTGTAATGCCTGATTCAGTGAGGTGGTATGATGGGACTAGTTTGGAGCAGATAGTACCCCCTAGTGAATTAAGCACTAATACTCTTGATGCATGGATACAGACTACAGATTCATTTGCCTTGGTTAGGGCAACTCTATTCGAACCAATTACTCAGTGGAATGTCCCACCAGGGACGCGATTTCATACCCCAAATTATGGACAGCACGAACTTCCTGATATCATATCTGATGGGAGGTGTTGTATCGGGAGTATACCACGAACTGAATTAGAGGTATTCTGGAATACTAGATTACACGCTCACCTGAACTCGGAAATAGATATTAATTTGTTAATTAGTTCTTTTTCAGATGGTGCTTATGTTATGAGGAAAAATCCGATTAAGCCTGACATTCCATCATTACCGATTGGTAGTATTTATCAGTGGCTCAGGTTCAAGCATAAACGACTCTCAGAGAGTAAAATTACTGCGAAGTTTGAACAGATCAAGTCATTAATTAATACCGAATCGACAAAGTCACTGAGTATTTCGATGCAAAAACAACTGGCTCGCGATTTTGGTTATTGTGACTGGGTAACAGATACCCCGCGCAATATTGAGGTATCTAACGTTTCAACAGTAGGGTTGAAATCAATTATAACTCATTTGAAAAGTGAACAGGATGCACAATACATTGTTGAGTGGGATTGGGACATTGACCTCGAGACAGAATTTCTAGAGAACATGATTAGGGATTCTAACTGTCGTTTATTGGTAACTAAATCAGGAACATATAGAAAATTGACCTCTGCTTTGGGCACCCTCATCTCTCTACCTGAATTATCCATGACTAGGTTAATCCTACCCAATCAACAAGCGATTGACATTCAATTGACTAGTGAATCGGTTGGTAGACAGATCGTTGCCCATAGTATAATCCCCAAAAACGGTGTTGAATTGCTAAAATCTTACCATAACGGTTCTTGGGATTTGTCAGAGATGTCGGGGAATTCTGAAGATTTTAACTATCGAGATAAAATTTGGCAAGCGCTGGGTAAGTATCCTAAAGGAGACGAAATGTGGTCAAATGAAGTTGAAGCAAACAATCCGATTGCTGCTTGGATTGCGTCCCCACCCGAGGAAAGGACGAATAGGTGGGTGCGAATCTCCCATCGACTAGAGGATGACTGGGCAGATTTACTGGATAGTCAAACAATACCACCAAGCCTAATAGTTTCAGGCATTGACAAGGCCAGTGAAAATTGGCAATTGCAGGCCATAAGGCATCTATCACAACATTTCATGACCGATAATCAGACGATTATTGATGTCAGAAGAAGTGCCGAAAACCGCGAGCAGTACAATGCAATTTCGACTGCAGTATTACTTATTTGTGATAAATTGCCAAAAGAGTTCTCAAAATACATTCAGGATGCCGTGGATGAGTGGTTGGATTTCCCATTATTTGCTGCTGAGGTATTAGCGGCATTATTCAGTCAATCCAAACATAATGAAACCGACCAGTTCGGGGTTTTCGACAAGGTAATTTTAGCGTCAGCGATACATCCAAAAGATTCGGTGTTACACAATTGGGGGCGCTATGTAAGACAGCTACAAAACTCCGAACCGATTTCAAATGAATTGATGAGAAGTTTTGCCAACTACCTGCCTTATCGATGGTGGTTTAGCAACTCATTGAGTTGGCTCAAAAGTCAGTTATCAAGTTCAGTTGGACGAAGATGGTTAGAATCACAGGTTATACCTTGGCCGGGACTAATATTTAGACAGGATGGCGAGTCCTGTGGCCCTCCAGGTTTCCCGCTTAAGTTTGTCAGAGAATTGCCAAAGGTTGACGACTTACTATTCATCCCTATTATGCAAGACTGCCCGGCTAAAGATTTCCTGATGGATGTTTATGATTTGGCTGCCAAAGTCGAAGACAGTAACTATCGAATCACGCCAAGAAGTCATCCGAAATTGCAATATTTATTATTGCCTGTAGAGGAATGGCCAGACTTTACTCATGCTGTGATACAAGAAGGTGAAGTAACAATCGGGTCACTAATTTACGGTATTTCATACCACAAAAATATGATTTAATCCGATGGTTTGATTATGGTAAACCCACAGAGCCTCTTGCCGCACTAGCAACATCGGGCAGAGCTACTGTGAAATTGCAATGAAGTTCGATACCAATGTGCGGTCCGCTATCGAAGACCAAAATGACCCTGCGGGGGATGATTTTTGGGGCAAAAGCGGTAAACCATTTGGTAGGTTATGGGTCCTTGTGTGACGCAAGAATGAACTCAAGACAACCACCCTATCATACAGCACGCCCCGGCACCGAGGGTCAGGCCTTGGAGCACTGCGATGAAATAGGCCGTTAGGAGCTGGGGCACAGTCCCTTTTCTCAATATATTGCGAAATTGGAGTTTTTGATTTTATTCATGCGATTAACTCAAAGGCCAATTTCTTTACAGCCACGCTATGGCAACAGGTGGTGACTACGCATGTTGCCTGGTCGGGGGCACCTTTGATCGTCTTCACACTGGCCATAAATTACTGCTAAGTATGGCACTAACTAGGGCGGAAAAAGTCGAAATCCATGTCATCAGCGATGAAATGGCCGCGCACAAGTCCCCGTTAATTCAGGATTATGAAACGAGAGTCAATGCGATTTTGGATTGGTTGGAGGAAAAGTCTCACCGAAATGCCAACTTATTCAAGTTGAATGATTCTTTTGGACCAGCTCCTAACCACAAATCGGCTGATTCAATCGTGGCGACTCCTGAAACACTAGGTAATTGTCACGAAATTAACCGGCTGCGTGAAGCATCAGGATTGGCTAGGTTGTCTATCCTTGAAGTACCACACATGCTCGACTATTCAGGACGGATAATTAGTAGTTCAAGGATACGCAGTGGGAAAATTGATCCCGACGGAAATCCATGGTTAGAGAATTCTCGTCGAATATCCAACATGAGAATGGCGTCAAGTCTAGACAGTGAATTGAAAACACCGATGGGGACCTTGTTCAGTGGTCCAGAAGAATATCCAGAAGTAGCCATGGCCGAGGCAATTGAATCTATTGATAGAGAAAATAGTTCGATAATTGCCGTTGGTGATGTCACAGTGGCAACCCTGCTAGAAATGGGGATAATTCCCGATATCGCGATAATTGACGGAATGACGAAACGAGTGGCGCTAAATGAATCAGCCAAGGTTAACATTGTCGCTTTCACTAATACTTTGCGGGCAGTCAATCCTGCAGGACATCTAACTCCTTCATTAATTCAGGCGATTGAAGTAGCATTGTCGAATGAAAACCCCACTGTCATCGATGTGGATGGAGAAGAGGATTTAGCACCAATAATCATTCATTGCCTGGCTCCCATTGGTTCATCGGTTATTTATGGACAGCCAAAAGTTGGGGTAGTAGTGCAGATTTCGAGCATCGAGGTAAAGACTCGATGTAGAGACATCTTAGCACTGTTTGAGGTGGTTGATTGAGTGAGAATCCATTGATTTCGATAACAGTCTGTGTCAGAGATGGTATTCATTGGATTGATGGCTGTTTGGAGTCACTGAGTAATCAGACCTACAGGCCATTAGAGATTGTCGCTGTGGATGATGGTTCTACCGATGGCTCGCGCCAGCAATTGGAGAGATGGCACAACCCTGATGCTGAAATTCCCATCCATGTGTACACACAAGATGCTTTAGGACTATCTGCAGGGCGAAATCTTGCAGTTCAGAAATCCGGTGGAGAATGGATTGCTATTACCGATATCGATGTCAGACCAACACAAAATTGGATTACCAATTTGTATGAAAAATCCCAACCTTTGAATCCAGATGAACGAGTTGTTGCGGTCACTGGTAGGACCATTTTTGAGAAAGCAGGCGATTTGATTAGCCTGTTACGCTCAGTTGAGATTGCGACAAAGTATCGCTCTAGACCAAGAAGGACAAGCTTAGCAAACGGCCCTTGTTCTATGTTTCATCGCCAATCACTGGATGAAATAGGAGGCTTTGACCCAGAATGGTATCATGCTGAAGATATGGAGGTAAGTTTGAAATTAATCTATAGCGGAGGTACCATAGTATATGCTCCAGAAGCAGTAGTATCTCACACAGCAGAATCAGAACGCAAGCATTTCTTAGCAAAGCGTTCGAGGGACGCCAGAGCCCATGTTAGAATAATGCGTAAATATCCGAGACGTCGCAGAAAAGGGCCTGATTTAGATTTCATTGGTAGTTCAACAATGGTGCTGTTTGTTGCTCCGCTATGGATGTCTATGTTATTGACAAGCCTGCCATTTCTTTACCTATTTTTACAAACTGATAGTCGTGGTTGGGACGAAATTCAAACTTGGTGGCAAACAAAAATACTACTTGTTACAATAGCGCTATTATTTGTTCAAGAGTTGTTAATATGGCGCGGACCATTAGGTGTTGTCAATAGAACAGCGATTTACATGAGCAAAAAAAATCGTATTTTTGTTTATGTTGCGCTAAAAGTTTTGATAGTGCAGTGGAGTTTTGCTTTATGGAGAGGGTTGCTTTTGGGTATTTATGATGCTTTGAGGCGAATGAACGGTCACGATTTTACTAAATCATGAGTTGGTTTCTTCCGCTTCCGGAGAATTCGCTGAGTAGTTTAGAGCAAATCCAAAAGCCATCAATCCAATTGTCACTGAGTATACTCCAGGATCTATCCAACCTGTGGCGCTGAATCCAAAGTATAGATAGTTAAACACACTCAATAGCAGGCACCATGCTCCTAGAGTCTTATACCAACCACCTACATCAGGGTCGGCTAAAGACAGCCAAGTTTGGTTGACAAATATTGATTTTAACCATGCGGAAATACCCCCGTCTTGGCTGTTGATAGTCTTGAAGCCGAGGCCAGTTAGCAAGCCACAAATTAGGATGAATACTAGGTCGGACACAACGAATGCGGGTGCTGTTGAGATATCTTCAAATGCCTTGTTGGTAATTTCAAATGTCAATACTCCAGCCCAAGATACTCTGTAATTGGGGTGTATTTCTCCGAGCAGATTTAGAATTGCTAGGAATATGCCCAGAGCACCCAGGCCGACAAACCAGTTAGACATGGTCTTAGATGGGTTGAGCAACATATTGACAAACCCATCATTGTCATTGTTGACTTCGCTCATATTGCGCCCACCTACCTTGTTGTTATAAGTACACCGAACTAAAATTTACAAGGATGTCGCTCAAAGTCGAGTTTGGTATTTGTAAATACCATTGAAAATACCTTCCAACTCTGGTTCTGAGTTTGTCATAATTTCTACAGCATCGATATTCTGCGGTATGCATGAGTTGATCTCTTTTGACCGTCCATAACGCCCTTTACTGATAGTTCGTGCAGTAATTAATCCTAGCATATCTAGGCTGGATATTAATCCTGAAACCCTGCGCTGAGTAAGGGCATTTGTTCCAAGATGCCGGCAGGCTTGTGAGTAAATCGAATAAACTTCACCGGTTTGAATATTCTTCAGTCCATTTTTTTCATTTATCAAAATCGCTGCCAGAACAATTTTTTGTTGGTTGGGAAGTTTGGCGATAACCGGGGTCATTTGATCCGCTTCTATTTGGTGTTGGGCAATCTTGACATGATTTTGTTCAACTTTTTCTGAGCCATCCAGTTCCGCCTTTTCTGCTGAAACTCTTAACAAGTCAAGTGCGCATCTTGCATCACCATGTTCTTGCGCAGCGAGTGCGGCACACATTTCGACTACACCTTCGCCAATAACCCCGTCGTGGAGTGAAATTTTCGCTCGCTCTCGAAGAATATCTTGCAGTTGTTGAGCGTCATAAGGATTGAAAACAACATCTAATTGTCCAAGCCTTGACCTAACTCTTGGGTCGAGAAAGTCAGTGAATTTTAGGTCATTTGATATGCCAATTACGCATGATCGGGCTTTTTTCAATGATGAGTTTAGATTAGTTAGGTTGTACAATAAATCATCTCCCGCTTTTCTGACTAGGTGATCAATTTCATCGAGGACGATAATGAACACGCCTTGTCGTGAGTCCATGCGTTTGACTAGTTCGCTGAAAACTCTATCAGTTGGCCATCCAGTAAATGGTATCTCATCGATTTCGTGGGCTTCAAGTAACGAATTTCCGATATGGCTGAGGACCCGATATTGTGTATCTATCTGTCGGCAATTGACAATTACAGTTTGCACAGGCCGATTCAGTTGTTGGCCTTTTTCTTCTAACTGGCTGCAGACGTAGTTGGTAACCGCAGTCTTGCCGGCCCCAGTTACTCCATACAATGTCATGTTTGACGGTATGTGGCCTTTCAGAGCTTCAACCAAATTGAAGGATAGGGTGTCAATCTCGTTTTTGCGGTGGGGGAGTTTATTTGGGTTGTAGTTATGTCTGAGGAATTCTTTGTTTTGGAAGAGAGTTTTGCGTGTGAGGTAACCATCGAATATGTTTTCAGTCATCGTTTTACCTCCTACTACGCATCGCAACCCCTCGCAACTGGAAAAGCGCGATGAACCTCCCAGTCCGAGTCCCCCTCATAAGCATACCTTTGGAAAAATATTTCACAAACATATTTTGTGACCTAATCGTCAAAAATTGCAAAAAATCGATTATGTTATAATTTCCAAGTTCCATCCCATTTCATGCGAAAACCGTCCTCTGCGTGGATAACATTTTCTGGATGGTCAGGGTATTTATTCGAGGTAATTGCTGGACGCCTAGAATTTCTACTGTCAAGGAAGGTATGAGTTATGACGAAGTATGTACTTTTATGCTGCTTACTCAATGAATCTATTTCTGCTGGTCTATGGTGTTCATCGCTTGGGACATAATCCGGTATTGCCATTTCAATAATAACCAAATCTGTGTCGTTTATTGCTTCATACAACAACTCACATGGTCCTGAATCGCCGCTGTGAACAAATTTTGCGCCGTCTGCGGATTCGAAACTGTAGCCATGGGGGTCGACAGATTGGTTGTGATTCACCGCAAATCTGCGCCAAGACCAGCCATCATGCGTAGTTCCTTCCGGGCTTTCATTCCATTCAATGTGTGCGAGAATTTTATCCATTGAACCTGGATATGCGATGTGGCATAAAGCCTCGATTCTGCCTTTTGCTCCGGGTGCTGAGACTATTGTAAGTGGCTGCGAAAATTCCCGGTCCGAGATGTAAGTTCTCTCTAGTAACAGAAACGGGATTCCAAAGATATGGTCACCGTGTAAATGAGTTATGAATATGGTTTTGATATCACAGACATTGATGCCACTTTCCCTCAAAGATGTTAGTGCTGTAGGGGGGGCATCAATGATATGCTGGCCATCAATAATAGCAAACGCATGATGTCTGCCGTTTGGCAGAAATGCATTACCTGTGCCAAGCATAGTTATTTCATGCGCCATAGTAGGGCCAACTTGTTCTAGGTCTTGTTATAATCGGTGGCTTCCTAGGTGCCAAACAGGGTATTTCCGAACCTTCAATTACCCCCTCCGGTAGGCCATAATGCTCGTAGTTGGGCGGGGGTAACGATATGGCAGACAACAATGACAATTCGCTAGCAATTTTGTTTGGTTCGCAAACCGGTAATGCTGAAGAGTTAGCCGAAAACACGAAAAAATTAGCCGACAAAGCAGGTTTGGAATCTCAAGTGTTCGATATGGACGGATTTAATGCGGCAAATCTCAGCAGCCACAAGAGAATACTGATCATCACCTCGACTTGGGGTGAAGGAGAAATGCCCGATAATGCCGAAGATTTGTGGCAATCCGTGTGCTCCTCGAGCCCTCAACTAGATGGTGTCCACTACTCGGTCTGCGCCATTGGTGATACTTCATACGATGAGTTCTGTCAAGCTGGAATCGACTGGGACAACAAACTTCACGAACTGGGGGCGAGTAGAACTACTGATATACAGCTGTGCGATGTTGATTTCGAACCAGCATGGCAACAGTGGGTTGACAAAGCAATACCAGCAATGTCGGCGCTAAAAATTGCTCCTGCTGCCGTTGTCGAAGTTCCGGTCGCTGAAGTCGTGTCAGAGGTAGTTGAACCTGCTGTTGAAGCGCCGACTGAAAAGTCTGAATGGAGTGCAAAGAACCCTTACTTTACTAATATCATCGAGAACTATGTGCTAAACGGCGAAGGTTCCAGAAAGGAAACTCGTCACATAGTTTTCGAATTAGGTGATTCAGGCTTGGATTACAAGGTTGGAGATGCATTAGGGGTAGTGCCAGAAAACCCGCCACACATAGTCGAGGAATTAATCCAGATTCAGGGATGGGATCGAGAACACTTAGTTACAACTCATAACGGTGAGCGTAACTTGTATGACGCACTAAAACTCGACTTTGAAGTTCACATGGCAAGTAAAAAATTCGTCCAGTCACTCGCAGACAAGGTTGTTTCTAGTGGTCTGAAGATAACAGTAAAATTCGTTTCGAGGACAAGGGGTGAAAAGCAATGGAGTGCCAATGACCAACAACTGCTGCCACCAGAACTTGTTGCGAATGCACCTTCGGATGCCCCTGCTGACAAAGTAGAACATTTGATTAGCGATGCTAAAGCAATGGAAGATTACTTGTGGACACGAGATTATGTTGACATAATGCGAGAGTTTGATGTTAAGTATACCCCAGAGGAATTTTTAGATCTCGCCGGAAGGCTGAAACCAAGGCTGTATTCAATAGCCTCGTCACATGATGCACACCCCGGATTAGTCGAGTTGACCGTTGGAATAGTTAGATTCAGTTATCACGGCAGAGACCGTGGCGGGCTGTGTACACAATTCATGGCAGACGAAATTGGAACGACTACTAAACGAGTTGGAGTTTTTATGTCCCCTACCAAATCATTCGTCTTACCAGAAGACAAATCGACAGACATTATTATGCTCGGTCCCGGAACGGGGATAGCTCCCTTTAGAGCGTTTATGGAACAACGGGTTTTCGACAACGCACCTGGTAGAAACTGGCTATTCTTCGGTGATCAGTCATCAAAGACAGAATTCTATTACAAAGATACCATTGAATCTTGGTTGGACAACGGGGATCTGTATCGATTTACTACTGCATGGTCAAGAGATCAAGAAGAGAAAATCTATGTCCAGCATCGACTCAAAGAACACGGTGCAGAGGTTTGGGAATGGTTTGAAAATGGTGCCTATTTCTACATATGTGGCGATAAGACATACATGGCAAAAGACGTTCACAGAGCCCTCATTGAAATCGCTATGGAGCATGGTGGTATGTCGGAAGATGATGCAACCCATTTCATTGAAAAGACGATGATGAAAGAACAAAAGCGCTACCTGCGAGATGTCTACTGATTACAACCCGCTGATTGGTAAACTTACTGAATGAACCGGTATTTGATACTCATTGGCGATTTCTATCATTCTCTTAGTCCAAACAGATTCTGGACCCGGAAATGCCAGCATATGTGTAGCATTCTCTAGCATTTCACGCGCTAGGGTTGCAACCGCCTCTGGTCTGCCGCTATCTTGTTCGGTATCAGGCCGAGGACTTTGCCAAGCCTCGGTGTATACTGCTAATGGAATGTTCTGATTGTCCGCCCATCGCTCTGCGAGGTAGTCTACACCACTTGCTCCGCCAATGATTATCATATCTGGATAGGCGTGTTCTTCTACCCAGTCATCTAATTGATTTTCTAGCCACGAGTAATCATAGAATTTAGAATTTCCACAGATTACTAAATTTATTATTTGACCATCTTGATTTAGGTCTTTGCCACCTAGTTTGGCAACAATTTCAGAACCGGTCACCTTGTCTTTATTCATGAATGGCCATCATCATTATGACATATATAGATATTCTAAAATCGGCAACAATTATCACAGCAAATTCCCTATTATTGCCGTTTTCCGGATTAAATGACCAGAATTCGACCATCATTTACCACTCGTCAGACTAGTTGTTTGACCGTTTTACTCATAGATTGCCGATTACACCGTATTGATATGGGCTTCAAGCGGGTATTGATTGCAAACCGTGGTGAGATTGCACTGAGAATTCTACGAACACTCAGAGATATGGGGATAGAGGCAGCTATTATTCATGGCAAAGAAGATCGATTATCACTTCCTGTTATGATGTCTGACATCGCTTACCCAAATTATTGCACCAACCCTCTCGATTCATATCTCGACATAGAAGCAGTTGTCAAGGCAGCTAAAGAATTAGAATGCGATGCAGTGCATCCTGGCTACGGATTTCTGGCTGAAAATGCTCACTTTGTCAAACGCCTTGCTGAGGAAGGTATAACTTTCATCGGGCCCTCAAGCGAAGTGATTACTCTCTTGGGTGACAAGATTGAAGCTCGGGCCGCCATGGAAGCGGCTGGATTACCGGTAGCGAAGGGTTCCTCTGAACCAATTTCTGATGAAAAAGTCGCAAGCAGTCTAGCGGATGAAATTGGTTATCCAGTGATTATCAAGGCTGCAGCTGGTGGTGGAGGAATTGGAATGCAAATCGTGGAGGAGGAATCTCAATTTGCTAGTGCATTGAAACTGTGTATGTCACGCGCTAAATCTGCGTTTGGAGACGAGCGTGTATTTGTCGAGAAATATATTACTGGCGCCCAGCATGTCGAGTTTCAAGTGTTAGCTGACGGGAAAAAGGCGATACACTTCGGCGAGCGGTTTTGTTCAATCCAACGCCGACATCAAAAACTGGTTGAGGAAGGGCCGTGGCTGACTGATGAAAAGCGTCATGAAATTGGTGAATTGGTGTGTAGAGGCGCTGAGTCAGTTGCCTATAAAGGGCTAGCAACGTTTGAATTCCTCAGGGATGCCAATGGAGATTTCTATTTCCTCGAGGTAAATCCTAGAGTGCAAGTGGAGCACACTGTTACAGAGTTAATTACGGGATATAATTTGGTTGAGTTAGGTATCAGAGTTGCACAAGGTGAAGCGCTACCTCTAGAACAATCAGAAATTCGTTGGCGTGGGCATGCGATTCAATGTAGGCTGAATGCCGAAGACCCGAAACAATTCGTTCCAAGTCCCGGACGGCTTTGGGACTGCCATTTCCCGTCAGGTTTCGGAATAAGGTGTGACACTCATGCTCATCCAGGTTATGAGATGCCAGGTTGTTTTGATTCATTGCTGGCTAAGTTATTGACATGGGGGCATGATAGAGACGATGCGATAAGAAGAATGCGGACTGCTCTTGATGAGACACAAATAACTGGCGTTCAGCACCTCATTCCACTGCATAGAAGAATTATGGATGAGCAAGACTTTTTGAACAGAGATATAACTATCCAGTATATCGATAATCACCAAGATTTGCTCGGATGAGGTGGTGGTTGTTATGGATGTCTTGATGGTTGGAAGCGTTGCATATGACAGTGTTACCTCACCAGCAGGTGCAGTAGAGGACGCACTGGGTGGTTCGGCGGTCTATGCCGGTATTGCTAGCCGTTTTCACGGTAATTATCTGGGTTTGAAAAAAATTGGTCTCGTTGGCGTTGTAGGACAAGACTTCCGCTCTGAAGATTTCAAACTGCTTGAATCTCAGGGTCTAGATTTGTCAGGCTTAGAAATCGCTGAGGGTAAGACATTCCGCTGGGAGGGATCCTATCATGGCGATATGGGGGTGGCATCTACGCATGATACCCAATTGAATGTTTTTGGCGATTTTGATCCGAAAGTGCCTGCTGGAGCTAATTCACCGACCGTTTTGTTTTGCGCAAACTTAGTCCCGAGTCTGCAATCAAAGGTCCTTCAACAGGCAAGAGGCAAACGTTTGTCGATGCTAGATTCAATGAATCTGTGGATAGAGATTGCCAGAGACGATTTGTTGGATGTTATGCGTAGTGTAGACTTGATAATAATCAATGACGGGGAAGTTAAAATGTTAGCGAATGATGATAACTTGATAAGAGCCTCGAAGCAACTTAGAGAGATGGTGGATTGCCAAACCCTGATTGTGAAAAAAGGTGAAAACGGGGTGCTTGCTTTTCACAACGAGGCAGTCGTTGCCTTACCTGCTTATCCGACTGAGAATGTTGTTGATCCGACCGGTTGTGGTGACTCATTTGCTGGAACTATTGCCGCCTGTCTTTCAACTGGAAGTGGTGAAATAACCCGTGAAGAATTGCGAGAGGCGTTGGTCAAAGCAACTGTAACCGCCAGCTTTACGCTGGAATCATTCGGGACATCTGGACTATTGTCACTGACTGAAGAATCATTCAACAATAGGCTATCAATGTTTTACAAAATTTTGAATTGATTACAAATCGATTCTTGGCAGACCACCCTTGCCGGCAGACGAGCCGTTGTGGGCCTCAGTGTCGACAAGTTCTGTCCATGACAAATCTTCATCAGATTCGGCAAATTCTTGCTCATTTTGTTCAATTAGGGTTCTTCTTCGCTTAGCGATCGCCTCTAATTCTCTTGCTTTCTCATCCGGCATTACTCCACCATTGCTTTGCGCTAGGTTATGGTAAGTCTCTAACTCTTCTTGCTGAGCATCATCGGCTCTTTCTCTAAGGCTTGGATTTTGATTGACACTAGTTTCGAGATTGTTAATCAATCGATTAGTGATTGAATTGCTCAAGTCCCTTACAGCATTACCAATTGTGGGAACTAAGCGACTTATTCGTTGATTGCTGCGGGAATTGCCACGACGTCTCTTGACTAGTCTAGAATTAGTCGGAGAGGTTTTCTTTCGCAGGCGTGTGTTTTGATTAATCGGTG
>DALZ01000148.1 GCA_002496955.1 Euryarchaeota archaeon UBA128
CCAGAGGCAATCGCTGTTGGTCTAGACTTAACCGATCGAGAAACGCAATCCAATCTACGGGCTGAACAACTACCATGGTCGAAAGGCAAATGTTTTCGCGGCAGCGGTGTAATAGGTGGATTTCATCATTTTGTCGGCCAGTTTGATGACCTATGTAACGGCGACTTCGCATTGAAACTCACCGTCAACGGCGTGTTGCGTCAAGCTGCTAACTTGTCCTCGATGAGTATTACTCCCCAGCAGCAAATGGATAGTCTGCGATCTTGGGCCCCTCTTGCACCTGGCGACTATCTGTTTACCGGTACTCCGTCAGGGGTTGCGGAATTACAGGTTGGCGATGAAGTTGATGCGATTCTCACAGGCAAGGGCGGTTCAGTAATTTCCCAAATTTCCGCCGTGTGTGTCTGAGGGTTGATTTCATATATGGCTCGCCAGTCGGTGTGTCCTGCAAGGAGGCGACACTATGGCTCAATGGCACGGAATTTCACGCAGAAAACCAAGCGGTGGACGAAGAGTTCAGGCACGCGGCAAGCGCTCTACTGAAATCTCGACAGAGAAGCAGATTGCTCAAATCGGTGAGCCTAAGCGAAAAGTGTATCGCCGAACTGGGGGCAACACCCTAGTGCGCGTCCTTTCTGAAAACCGTGTTTCAATCAACGATCCAAAGACTGGTAAAACAACCATGGGAACCATTGAGAATGTTATTGAAAATGAGTCAGACCCAAACTATGTGCGTCGAAACGTCCTCGTTAAAGGTGCCATCATAGAAACTGACCAAGGCCGTGTTCGAGTGACCTCCCGTCCAGGAAAAGATGGCGTCATCAACGGCGTATTAATCAAGTAATCACAACTAGCGTATCCTGCGCCAAGGTGAAACAATGGACCATAACCCAGACAGAATTTGTGTGTGGCCCGGCTATTTCAATGCCAAAACATCTCGTCGCAATGGTCGCAGAGTCCCACGAGACTCATCGGTATTAAAGCCCGACCTTGAGGGTTTATTCTACGCTGCCAGGAAAGTCGGCTTGAAGAAAATCAAACGAGAGGAGCATGCTTCTCATCCGAATCGGCCATACGGCAAAGAGGGTAGACTATGGGTATCTCGCTCTGGTGCCAAACAATCAATTGGGGCCACTAACAAAGAGGAATTACTACAAATGATTGGCGGTCAATGGCGACAGATGCAGAAGGATGCCAAGCAAAACGAGGCGCAGCGAGTAGCAGAAGGCCCAAAAGCCGGCGATAAGCGAGGGCGTTCACAGCGCCGGTCGAGGGGTTCACAAGCAGGCAAGCAAAAACCGCGCTCGGGATTCAAGAAGCGTTCAGGATTCAAGAAGCGCTAACTACAGCGGAACTTCATGTAGCCACCCAAAGATGTCATCTTCGGTTTCATTTTGGATTCCAACCAGTTGTTGGTATAATTGCTGTGTCATTGGTCCTGGCTTCCCACTGCCATATGTGGCTTTTTCATCACCGTGGGTAATCGAGCCAATTGGTGAAATGACGGCCGCCGTGCCGCAGCAAAACGCTTCATCAGCAGCCATGGCAAATTCAGCGGTGACCTTGGTTTCATGAACTTCAATACCTGCATGACGAGCAAGTTCAATTATACTCGCCCTCGTGATGCCCGGTAAAATTGTTCCAGTTAGTTCTGGAGTATACAACACTCCATCTTTGACGCAGAAGAAATTAGCTGCGCCGACTTCTTCGATGCAGGTATGGGTTTTGGCGTCGAGATATATGATTTCAGCATAGCCTTTGGCTTTTGCATCCTTACTGGGCATCATACCCGGAGCATAATTCCCAATCGCCTTGACACCGCCCGAACCTCCGGGTGCCGCGCGGTGATGTACATCTGAGATTAGTAGATCAATCGTTTTTACCCCTCCTTTGAAGTAGGGCCCAACCGGGGTCACGTAAACCAAGAATCGATAGGATGGAGCAGGTGCTACCCCTAGTATCGGTCCTGAACCCATCAACAATGGTCGAACATACATTGCGCCTTTGCCCATGGGTGGCAGCCAGCGCAGGTTTGCTTTGACGCACTGCTCTACTGCATCAATGAATATTGATTCAGGAACCGGCGGCATTTTCAGTCGGTCTGCACCACGTTGCATCCTTCGAGCATTCTCCTCCGGTCTGAAAAATACCACGCGATTTTGCGAGGTTCGATATGCTTTCATGCCCTCGAAGAGGCCTTGCCCGTAGTTCAAAACCCCTGCTGCAGGTGAAATTTTCATGTCACCGTAGGGGATTAATTCGCCGGGCATCCACGGTGCACCCATTTCGGCATTTGTGATATACATAGTATCGGTGGGCGTTAGAGAAAATGTCAAACTATCCCAGTCGATTTCCTCAGTCATGTAACACCCTCGGCAAATTGAGCCATAGAAATTCGGCTTTCAATCATTACTGTCAATTGCGAGGCAAAAAAATGCGATTTCGTTAATGAACGATATTAGTTTATACCGGGGAATTCTCGGAATTGTAAATGGATATTGGACAGTTGTCCGGTGAGTTCGCCAGTCAGTTAGACGAGTCAGGGGCCGTCGCTGCTGTACCGATAGCGATTCTATCTATGGTGCTTCTATTGCAGGGTTATCGAAGGTTACAAATCGTTACTATGGTAGTCGGTGGTGCGGTTGGCTATGTCATTGCCCCGATATTAATTGCGAGTCTAGATGGCTTTGGATTGACGATTGATCCGCTACATCTGACTTTGATTATTTGCTTGTTTGGTGGCCTGATGCTTTCTGCGACAGTGCTTGCATCTGCTAGGATACTCACGTCTGCGCTCATTTTCGTTAGTTTTTCTACGGTCATTGAGGTCTTGAACAATTATGGCTTTGATGTCGAACGTAGCGAATTGTGGAGCGGTATTGCTGCATTATGTGCATTATTTTTCACGATGGGAATCAATCGATTATTACCGGCGATTTACTCGGCCATTTTTGCTGCATATGGACTGCTAGTTACTGGTTTGTTGCTAACCGGTAACTCAGTTGCAACATTTGAGCCAGTAGAAGCAAAAACATTTGTGTTAATTACCCCATTGGCGGTTTTTTCTTTGAAGCTTCAAAACGCTGATAGGGCCAAACGACTGGAGCAAGAGTTTGGCGCCGTCGATAATGATTCGCCTGCTAACGATTATGAGCAATATTACCAACCATTGACATAATTTTTCTCAAAACAAATCTTGATAACCACTAAGTCTAGGGTCAAGGTTATGTCTGTGAAATCTAGGAGAATTAACGAAGAAGAGTCTGTTAGCCCAGTTATCGCCACAATTTTGATGGTGGCAATAACAGTTGTTTTAGCTGGAACATTATATGTCTGGGCTGCGAACTTGGCAGAATCGAATACTGATGGTTCCCTGAATCTCTATACCTTTGAATCAAAACAAGCACCGGTCAACCCTACCGAAGCTAATACCGATAGTTTAGCTATCCTAACCATGACGCAGGGTCAACAAACCTCGTGGTCGGTAATCACCGTTAAACTTTCAATCAACGGAGCAGCGTCAACCTCATGTGCAGTCCCCGGACAAACCTCAGGCAGTTGCATACTGGTTGACTCGTCAGAAGATGCCACTAGCTGGACGGTCGGTGAGGATGTCACGGTCGTTGAGAACGGGGTAGATTTGTGTTCAGATTTGAATTGCGAAATGACTTTTACTATTACTAATATCAGAACCGGCCAATCATTGGCCAAAACCAGTACCGGTACCGGCGATGCCTCAAGTTCAGGAGACTACACGCCGCCAACACCGCCAACCGATGGCGATAATGGTGATTCAACCGACAGTAATGACGGTAGTGATAATAATGGTGATCCCGGTGATGATAGCGGTGATGGCTCCGATAACTCAAACGGAAACGACAACCCAAACGCTTGTGACGCTGACAGTGAATGTATGGCAGGCGGCTATTGTATGAACGGCATGTGCGTCTACGACGACCAAGACAGAGATGGTATTGCTAATTCACAAGACAATTGCCCACAAAATGCCAACGCCAATCAAGCAGATAGTGACAATGATGGCGTAGGTGATGCTTGTGATGCAACACCATTTGGTCCAATGACCACATATTATCTGGATGCTGATGGCGACACCTATGGCGATGCAACCCAAACAGTCGATGCATACACTCAACCGGCAAATTATGTAACCAACTCGGATGACTGTGATGATTCAGATGCAACCTTGAATGTGCTAAATTCTAACGGTAATTGTGCTCCTGAGCCACAACCATCAGTTGTTGAAGCATTAACCCAAACATCTGTGGTCAACAGCATAATGCAAAACGGCCACAAGTATGTTTTCAATGGCGGCACAACTTATGACGAAAACACTCAGTATGGCTTAGGTGACGGGACTTACCAATTCTCAAACATTGCAATCGAACATCCGATGGCGATTCTAAACGCAGGTAAAGTCGCAGAAATCAGTTACACACCGGATAATAATCCAATTGTCATCAAGGTCAGTGGTGGCTCGTTTAGTGCACCATATTATGATTTCACTGATTCCAACGGCAACAACATAGACATCTACAACGGTGGATTCGGTTTCATGCGTGGCCAAACCTATGTGTTTGAAGCCAACGGCATTGCGTCAAATCACCCGTTCAGAGTTTACAGCGATGGTTCATACTCCCAATCAATATCCGGTAGTTCCTCAACAATCACCGTCACAATTCCGGTTGATCACAGCACAGCAACAGGCGACCTATTCTATGATTGTGCGGTACATTCTGCAATGAAAGGCAACATGCAAATTCTCAACGCAGCAGTTGACGGTAGTGACTATGATTTCTTCTACGGTGATATAACGGTAACAGTGACCGGAGACTTCGGCGTGGTGAGCGTTTACTGTCTATACCATGGTTACATGGGCGGTCAAGATTTGCTGGTTTACGGAAGCGAATATGAGATTGCCGATACCACTGCACCAGTGATTACCGTGCTTGGTAACAACCCTGTGACGATTGAGGTTGGCTCAACTTACACTGATGCTGGCGCAACCGCTGACGGCGGTGAACTAGTTACCAGTTCTGGCACTGTTGATACCAATACTGCCGGTGTATACACAATTACCTACTCTGCATCCGACAGCAGTGGTAATCAAGCAACTGCGACAAGAACAGTAAATGTCGTTGATACTAACGCGCCAGTTATTACGATAATTGGTGATAATCCTGCAACGGTCGAGGTTGGCTCAACCTACACCGACGCTGGCGCAA
>DALZ01000025.1 GCA_002496955.1 Euryarchaeota archaeon UBA128
TAGACCCATGATTGAGGCTGAGCCCACTAGCATAGCAGTTGCCGTTAGCGGCATCTTCGAGGCTAAACCACCCATGTTTTCCATCGATTGGGCGTCAAAATCATCATCATGATGTTCATCATGATGGTCGTCGCCTTGGTGGCCATCACCGTGGTGATCGTCATCATGGTGGTCGTGGTGGTGAAGATGATGATGTGCATGATGCACTTCGTGAATTACTGAACCACTTGCCATAAACAACATACCTTTAGCCATTGCGTGATTAAACAGGTGGAATAGCGCAGCGCCAAAAGCGATTACAACAATGTAATGGGCATCGTCATCATGATGCCAATCTAAGGTGTTAGCCAAGAACATTGCACAACCAAGCCCGGTGAAAATATAGGCCAACTGACTCATTGTCGAATAAGCTAAGACTTTCTTCAGATCGTGTTGGACAAAGGCTATTGCCGCCGCCATAACCGCGGTTAATCCGCCAATTAAAGCGATGATGAAGGCTAAATCCACAAGGTCATTTTGCAAATATTCCGACCCGAAGAATGGAAACATCCTCGCAACAAGATACAAACCTGCGTTGACCATGGTTGCTGCGTGGATAAGGGCCGATACTGGCGTTGGACCCTCCATTGCATCAGGCAGCCAAACGTGTAATGGAAACTGGGCTGACTTACCAACAGCACCGATAAACATCATTCCTAACGCCCATTGTAAAGTGCCGGATGATTCAGCGGCCGCCTTTATGTTAGCCTCATCGAATACCACTGCGTAATCAAGGGAGCCGAAAAGGTCCCACATCATTACCAGTCCAATCATCAAGAAAACATCACCAACACGCGTTGTCAAAAATGCTTTCTTAGCGGCGTAAGCGGCGCTTGGTCGCTCATAATAAAATCCAATAAGCAAGTATGAACAAAGCCCCATTATCTCCCAGAAAATAAACAACCACAGGAATGAATCTGCTAACACCATGCCGAGCATACCCGAACAAAATAACACGAATTCAGCAAAGAAACGATGATTGCGGTTATCATTAATCGGATCGGTAGTCATGTAACCAATACTAAATATGTTGATTAGAAGACATAAAAAAGATGCTATGAATAATAACATCACTGTGATGTGGTCAACATATAATCCAAACCCTAGACTGTGCCCAACTAGGTTGCCGCTTGAATAGGTGTGAGTGTTAAGCCAAAGGAAGTCTGGAGTATCTAGATCGACCAAAAAACCGCCCAAATGGTCTTTGATTAGTAGTAACGAAACAAGTAGGCTTGATGCCATTACGACTAGAGCAATTATGCCCCCTTCCTTCATTTTATCCTTCCAAAATGGATTTCGATTGAACACGCGTCCGAGGAACAGAATTACTGGGAAGGCTAGCATAGGTAGCAGAATAATTAGCGGAGCGAATGACATAAATTCACTATCAACGGTAGTTGCTGTTCCACTTCCCGCCATTTTTTCACCTCAGTTTCTTAGGACATCCACATCGTCCAATGATATCGTCTCATGCTTACCATACATTGCCAGGAATATAGCCAAGCCAATTGCGACCTCGCTTGCGGCAATGGCTATGGCAAAAATCGTGTATACCCAACCTGTAGGATCGCCATGATGCACCGCAGCTGCAGCAAACTGCATATTTGCAGCATTTAGCATCAGCTCTATACACATCAATACGATGATGGCATTTTTCCTGGTAAATGCTCCACCTAGACCGATGATAAAGAGAATGGCTGAGAGCGCTGAAACCCACGCTGGATCTATCACTCTTCCTCACCACCAAATTCCCACAACAGGTTTTCTCGTCGCTCATCGCGAATTAGGTATGCTGCACCAATCATCGAGGCTGCCATTAATACACCAACAAAGAGTAACGGTAGTGCCCAGTCGTTGAGTAAGGAGTCCGCTAATCCATTGGTATCCGGTTGTTCATCACTAGAATCTGCCCACACTTCATCAGCGCTGAGCACGGAAATTAGAATCATCGCTAACGCAAGCAATCCAATTCTAGTGACTAGCGAAACGAACTTCATTCAAAGTCCTCCTCCAATATCTGTCGCCTCGTCAGCATGATTCCAAATAGTACTACTAAGCCAACACTTGCTAGGTAAACTAGGATTTGGATTGCCGCCAAAAACTCGGCCCCTAACAGAATAAAAATACCTGATACTGCCATGAAACAAAAAATCAATGACAGCATTGAGTGAGCAACTCGCTGTGCTAGTATCAGTCCTAAAGCCCCGCCAATGGTTATTGTCGCAAACAAAAAGAAGACCCCTGCTTCGACAATACCGGCGATGTCCAAATCAAGCACCTTCCTTAGCAGCAGCTCTAGCAGCCTTCTTAGCGCGCTTGTCTCTTTCCTTTTTGGCGCGTTTTGCTAATTCGGCATCTACAGCTTCCTGATGTACGGAAGGTAATACTCGGGTTCGACTTGCATCAAACCACAGATCTTGACGGGTGAAACCAGACATCCCATCATATTCATTAGTCATAAAGAAAGAGGTAAAGCCGCATGCTTCCATACACAGCCCACAAAACATACAACGACCCAAGTCAATTCTTCCCGATACAATTTGGTCATCTGCGACAAACAGATCGGTTTGCTCAATCTCCTGTTCAACACCTGAATCGTTCCATCGCACAGTAGCAGTGCTACCAGATAGGTCTAGTACTTCGGCGAAGCGCCATTGGTCTGGAGTATCGGAGTGTGCGGTTACGTGGTTGAAGCCATCCAGAGTGTCTACAACCTCTTGAATCGGTTGTGCTGCATAGCCGCCCACCTCTAATTCTGAGCCATAGCCACCGTGCTCGCCGTCAGCACCGTCTAGAACGTCGACTCTCAACTCAGTGGTCATGTGTAGACAATCATTAGGACATGCGGTTACGCATAGTTTACACGCAGTACAAGTTTCCCAAATAACACCAATTCTCCCATTGTAGTTACCAGGTACGAACAACCATGGTTCCATATCTTCAAGTCGCTCATAGGGATATTGGACGGTTTGAGGTTTCCACAGCGTGGGAAATAAATCTGAGGTAACTCTGTCTGGAGCAAATTCTTGCTGGCTAATATCGTTGAATTTACTGCTTTTATCGGCCCTTGCCTTCGAGCCATCATCCAAAAATTCCGGATGGGTGGTATTGTGATAGCCCATTCCTAAGCGCTCACCAAACCACTTTCCAAATATTGGGAACGTTCTCAGCGCAGTGATTAAGGTAATCTTGAACGGATACCAAAATAGATTTCTAAAATTCGGCTTTGCATGGGGGTGCATTGGCATATTTTCACCTCACTCCTGCCCCGGGACATAAGTTCCCGCAGGCTTTTCTGTGTATACGTGGAACATACGCTCGGTATTTCCACTTTTGTCCTCGTCATTAAGGAATAGTACGAAAATCCCCAACCAGAGCATGGTGGTGAGGATTGGGACTAGCATTGGAACGCCTAACGCATTCCAGGACCAGCCGCCAGCATTGGTATCTCTCATGGCGCCCGGATCAAATAGATACAGGCGGTAAAGGCCGGCTAGAACGACCTGTAAAACGGCAAGTGGTAGTAAAATTCGCCAGCCAAATTCTAAGATTTGGTCTGTTCTAATTCTTGCCAGCGAGAATCTAGCCCAAACGAATACTAGCAAGAAAACCAGCCAAGACTTCAGCAGAACCACGATAGCACCGGGAATCAAGAGATACAGGTCTCCAAGGAGTGGTATTTGACTGATTAGACCTTGGAATGGCAAATGCCATCCGCCAAGGAAGAAATGAGTGAACAGGAAACATGCTGCATAGGTTCTGATGTATTCGGCCATAAATAGCATGCCAAATCGCATACCGCCATATTCTGTCCACCATCCTTCAACCAGTTCTGCTTCCGCTTCTGGCATGTCAAACGGCACCCTCTCTACCTCAGCAATCATCGTTAGAAGAAATAATCCAGCACCAAGTGGCATCAAGAAAAGATTCCAAGCGCCGGCCGAATGTTGGAAATGCACACTCTCGATTATGTTGAATGTACCTGTCAAGACGGCCACAGAAAGTAAAGTAAGCAATAGGGGTATTTCGTATGCTGTTAATTGTGCGGCAGACCTTATCCCCCCAATCAACGTATACTTGTTATTGGACGACCATCCGGCAAAGAAAACCCCAATTGGGGCGATGCCAAAGATTGCAATTGCATACAGAATCGACAAGTCTGGATTGGTTGC
>DALZ01000153.1:0-6397 GCA_002496955.1 Euryarchaeota archaeon UBA128
GCAGGCTTCATTTGGTTTCAATACAACTTCTTGAGCTTGCCATGTTTTCAAATTGTTAGCATCAACTAATTTTGCCAATATGTTTGGATTATCTCGCCATCTAAATCTACTGCTCATTTTACCACATCATTTCTGTTTCTGCCTTAGTCCACCTAGAATTTTGTTCCTTGAATTGAAAAATCCTTGACAACTAGTAATCATTTGTTGACATTGTTGGATAAGATTAATTATTTCTTGGTCCGGTTTACTGGAACTAAGTGCGTGCTCTGCACTATTAGCTATGTTTATTGCTTTAGTAACCATTTCAATCGCATCGTGGTCGTGTTTTATCAGTTTCTTGAGGTCAGAAACTTTAACAGAACGAGAGCCAGAAAAAAATGCATGATTCATACCAGTAATTGACTTATCAACATCCTCGATTAGAGAATCGATTTTTGTGTTGGCGAGTTTTGCTGCTTTGGCAATTGATAAATTGCTTGACTTGAATGCCACATCTTGGATATTGGCAATGTGATTTCTCGCTCGTGTGCCGGCGCGTTTAATTTCGTCTCGGATTAATTTGTCAGCATCACGTCTTTTTCCTTTGGTATAGCCTTCATATCGAGACAATACTAACTGAATCCCTCGTACGTATGGTAGGACTTCAATCGGCACTGCTGGCATCTGGCTCATGTATACTTTGTGCTTGCTCGTTATTATTGCTTGTGATACCTGGTTTGCAGATGTTTGACCAATTGACCACCCTATCGGAAATTAATTCCGCCTCCTTAAGATCGTGGGTGACATGTATTGCACTAACATTGCGTTTTTTGATTATGCCTTTTACCTCACTTGCAAGACTTCTTCTCGCATCAATATCCAGTGAAGAGAATGGTTCATCTAACAACAGTAATTTTGGCTGGGCGAGCAATGCTCTCGCCAATATCACACGTTGAGCCTCTCCACCCGATAGTGATGTTACTTTACGGTCTGCAAAATCATCGAGGCCAACATTGCTCAAGGCTGTTAATACCACCTTTTTCTTGTCGATATTGGTTAACTTTTCCCTATTTCCAAGCAGGATATTGCCGCCGACATTTAGATGTGGATAGAGGATAGGCGTTTGAAATATAAATCCTAAATCAGTGCTAGGATAGTAACAATTGATTCTATCTTCGGTTGTAATATCCTCAAGGCCAGCGATCATTCTGAGTAGTGTAGACTTGCCACACCCACTTGGTCCAATTATCGAGATTATTTCGCCCTCCAGCAATGAAACTGACAAATTTCTGAATATGTCTGTGCCGTTAAATGACTTTGCTACAACTTGGACTTCGAGTATGCTTCTGCCATTCATCAAAATCCACTTCCTTCTGAATTATCTCTAAACTTTTCTGCGATAAAAAATAGCGTAAAAGTCAGCACCATTAACACCGTTGCTGCAGCCATTGCCATCGGCTGAATCAGTGGGTTGAACTTGGGCTGACTCATTAATTGATCAATAAGTACTGATAAGGTGTCCCAAGACCCAGAGCGTATCAAAACCCACGACGCGCCAAACTCTCCAAGAGAAAATGCCATTGTCAAGGCTCCCGCAACAACCAGTGGGGCGCGTAAAAATGCTGCTTTTCCATGCCACCACGCCTTTAGTGGTCCGAGACCTAACATCATTGCTTGTTCATAATATGTCACGTCTAATGACCTAATTGCTGGTAATAATATTCTTATGACAAAAGGAGTGGTAATTATGATGTGGGGAATGGCTGGGATAAATGCCCAGTTGAATAGATTTGGTGACCATTTTAACAGACCCAGCAGAATACCTAAACCAATCATTACGGCAGATAAGGCAAGTGGTATCATGGTCCCAAATTCAACCAATTGCGCCGTTTTTAAACGGTTTTCTCGCTCAAGACGAGCAATGCATGACGAGATAATCCAGCCAGTCGGCAAGGCAACTGCTAAGGTGATTAAACAATATACCAGCGAATTGGATAGTGCTTCAGGAATTGGCGTTGTTGAATAATCACCTGACCATGCTTCTAGCCATGCAGAATTAGTAAATTCAGTATCGGTTGAACCACTATTTCTAACTCTAAATGATGCGATGACGACCATAAGCATCGGTGTGATAGCAAAAAGTAATCCAGCTAAGATAGTGATTTTTGCTGGTCTGGTTGGCATTTGAGAACTAGACTTAGATAATGATTCGGAGATTGTTGCATGCATAGATGAGTGCTTTCGTTGGATAGCCGCAGCAGTAATTATTGCTATTGAAAGAATTAATAATTGAACAAGTGAGGTTGAAAGAACAATTTCGCTAGTGTCAATACGGTATCCGTATATTCCGGCTGAACCTCCTGACTTTGCCATTAGCGTTTCTAAGGTATCTTGGTTTGGAGTTAACCACCTCACAAGAGCAAATGAGGTAAACGAAAAAACGAAGCATAGTGATGCGGCACAGAGCGTCGCAGGGCCGAGTACTGGCAGCCAAAGATTCCTTAACCGGGATAACCAGCTATGACCGCCAGGTAAAAGCCGCAACTGATCTTCCCAAGTTCGATTCATGGTGGATAATGTTGGTTCAATAAATCGAACTACTAATGAGATGTTGAACCACACATGAGCAGTGATTAGAGCAATTAGATGTCCAGGATTCGACCATCCTGTTGCTGAGGCAAGCTCTCCAATTAGTCCCGTTTCAAGCCGTAAATCAATACCTATTGCCGTCAGCGGTCCAGGGCTATCAATCAGCATAAGGAATCCCATTGCAACGATTATCGAAGGTGTAACAAATGGCACTGCTAAAATCGCCCTCAGTAATTTAATTCTTGACCAATTATATCGTCCTAGGGCCCATGCCAGTGGCAATCCTACCACTACGGTGAACAATGTCGATAGTGTGGCTTCAAGTATAGTAAATTCCAGAGCATTTAGTGTGCTTTTGCCGTTAAAGAAGCCACCAATAGCGGTGATTGAACTCATTCCGGTGACAGACTCGAGTCGTGCAATCGCGTAAACCAAGGGAGTGAGGGTAAGGGCGATGAATCCGCACACTACACTCCATTGAGTGGAGTTAACCAGCAAACGATGCTGGTTTAGATACTGCAACCTTACACCTCATTCAGTTGCCGATTGCCATTGGCTTAACCATGAATCCATGTTATCATTGATTCGCTCAATTTCAATATCCGAATTTTCAGTTGGTAGGTCCGAGTGGTATCTGTAACCGTTAGTTTCTGGTAATTCATAGCCCTCCAGAACCGGATACATCAGGTTATTCTCAGGCATTTGTGCATTTATTTCTGGGCTAAGTAAATACTCAATAAACAATTCAGCTGCGGGAACATTTGCCGCTCCATTGATTATGCCAGTATATTCAACTTGCTGAATCGTTGCTTTCGGCAGGACAAGAGAGGTTGAATGGGTGTAATTTTCTGCGTAATACGCCTCTACACCGGGGGATTGGCAATATGAAACGGTGATGTGCGCATCGCCAATGTGGCCAGTTGTGTATTCACCATATCCACCGGTGTAGTGGGTCTCATATGCTTCAGTCCAACCTGAGGTGAAGATAGCGTCATTTTGGGCCATTGCTCGCCACCAATCAAAAGCATTTGTTGTATCATCTTCGTCATTCTCAAAGTAGTCAATGGTAGCCACCATGAATGATCTACCGGGCGATGAGGTCACCGGCGAGGGGAAAGCAGCCTTGCCCTTCCAAACTTCGCTGGTTAAATCCCATAGTGATGTTGGCGCCGTTACATTGTCTTCATCAACAAAATCTTCATCGTAATTCAAGCAAACAGGTCCCTGATCGAATGGTATTGCTAGCGGCCCTGAATAAGGTTCTAGTGCCGAAGAACTGATGTTTTGGTAGTTGTCATTACTGGTAAATCCCGTTTCCTGTAACAGGCAATTTTCGATTGCAGTCTGTAGGTAAGTATTGTCAAGTCCGATCATCAAATCTGCTTGCTGAGCGTTCTTTGTTAGCATCATCTGGTCAAGAATTCCACCGGCATCATCCTCTTTGATGAATTCAACTTCATATCCGGTTTCGTTAGTAAATTGCTCTACCATACTGTCACTTAATGCGAGAACATCGTAACTGATAATGCGCAATTTTCCATCATCTTCATGTCCAGCAGGCAGTACTTCACAAATCACTTCCTTGTCATCTTCTAGGAATCCAAGGCAGCCGGCAGTAGATGCAGTTACAAGCAGTATTATACAAAATATCATTTTAGTTTTCATTAGTTACACCTCCAATTTGTGCGGCAATCTGATGAGTTCGATCGATTAACTCAAGAGGATTGTGCGCCAGAATATACAGGCTTGGTTCCCAACCGTATCCCCCCTCATCAAGAATGACGTCAATTTTGGAATGTGAGCCAATCAAGTTGCCTTTGTTGCAGGTAGCAAATGAGTAACCTAGTTGGTCACACATTTGCTTAACCTTGTCAACATTTACTTTTTCACTGGTAATTTCTGGCCTCAGATTTATGATTGAGGTTTTTGCCTCATTCATCGTGTGTGCCTGTATTAGAATCGAAGCAAGGTGATTTGAGACGCCGAACGCTGGTGTTTCGTGATGGCGTAGTTTGCCGTTGACAATAGCGATTCGTCCTGGAAATGCAGCAACATCTTGAGTTTCTCTAGCACCTTTGGTGCATGAGGCGATATTCATTCCGACGGCGGGAAGTATGTGTTTGATACGATTTACATCTAGCCTTCCGATGGCCCATTCCAATCTTCTGAGCAATGCTCTTTCCATCTGTCCACTGTCGAGATTCAATCCTGTCAGGGTTTTGTCAAATCTCAGCGTTTGGTTTCCAGTAAATTGTAGTTCAACAATCAGTCGTTGCCTTACTACGTTAGCTTCGGAACCGATTGAAGAGAGAGCTTGTGACAACTCGCTGGCCCATGAATCTACCATTGCCTCGTCAGCGGATGCGCTTAGGCTAATGGTTGGTTTTTGTAAGTGTCTCGAAATCGTGCTTTGGGTCGACCCTAATTTTTCCGCAATCTCATTTTGTGACCATCCTTTGCCACGCAAATCTTTCGCTACATGTTGATGCAATCTGTCCAGCCATTTGCCGCCAACTTCCCCTAACATTGATGTGTGGATATCGACATACTTATTCAATATTACTGAGGAATTATTCATCATGCATACAATTAATTCGTCACATCACGTCAATTTAAGGAAAAAATTTTGATTTACGGTGGGGTTTAAATCATGCTTAATCGTAAATCCCTATTTGCCACAGATCAGATAGTATTTTTCTACAGAAAAACCTGTTAAAGGAAAAAATACGATTCAATCAATTGAATGCATAATAATTAAAATCAGATTCATAGTGAATAAAACCCTTTTTACCTCAGATTAAGCACCAGACCGCATGCTTCAAAGGATTAGCGCGATAGGTTCTCGATGATGCGGGGCTCAGAGCTGACGACCTTCCTCGACGCCCTAATTAGCAGAATCGATGATTACATACAATCGTCAGATGAACCTGGGCAAAAAACGGTCGAATTCCTCAGTGCCGAGTCCCGTAGCAGGGTTACAGATCTGTCGCTTCCGTTACAGGGTTACGGGTCAGAGCAAATTCTAGACGATTTAGATGAATTCTTGACTCAGTGCGTTAAAACCAACCGCCCGGAATTCATGAACCCGCTTTGGGGTGGTTTGAATGTTGCTGGATTTGCTGGGGAGGTAATTGCTGCATTGACCAACCAATCAATGTATACTTACGAACTTTCACCGATTGCAACACTGATAGAAAAAGCGATCATCCAGCGCATGATGGAAATTGTTGGCTTTGGCGACGGATTTGGAACATTGACGACCGGTGGTTCAAATGGCAACATGCTCGGGATGTTGTGTGCCAGACAAGCATTAGACCCATTGTCGTCACTACAAGGATTTGATGGAACGAAGCATGTTGCATTTGTTTCTGCTGAAGCACATTATTCAGTACTAATGTCGGCGAATGTTACCGGCATCGGACATCAAAATCTAGTCAAAGTTGCTTGTGACAATATGGGCCGAATGAAGCCCGAATCATTGGTAGATGAAATCCACCGTTCTTTGAGGGACAACAAAATACCGTTTTGCATAATCGCCACTTCCGGAACAACAGTCAGAGGGGCATTTGATCCTCTAAGAGAGATAGCAGCCATAGCTCACGACCACAAAATCTGGCTTCATGTCGATGCAGCGTGGGGTGGTAGTTGCTTATTCTCCAGCAAATATCGACATTTGATGGATGGTGTGGAGCTAGCTGATAGCGTTTGCTGGGATGCACATAAAATGATGGGTTTGCCGCTGATATGTTCGGTCTTTTTGACAAAACATACCGATGTATTGCAAGCGGTATGCACACACGGTGATGCAGCACACTACTTGTTCCATGAA
>DALZ01000153.1:6793-14190 GCA_002496955.1 Euryarchaeota archaeon UBA128
TGGGTTGCATGGCGAGAAATTGGCGATGCAGGCTGGGCTGAGATGGTAGAGAAATATTGTAGTTTATCCGAATATCTTGAAAGCTTGGTTGATGCAAGTGATTGCCTTGTGATGATGTCGGGCAGAGAATGGTCAAACATTTGCTTTCGCTATGAAGCAGGCGACATAAATCTCAATGAATTGAACACGGAGATAAGAAACCGAATGATGGCAGAGGGCATTCACTTAGTCAGCCGATCCAACATAGGTGACGATGTAGTAATTCGCGCAGTTATTGCAAATCCATTAATCGATGAGAGTGTTTTGCAATCACTCATTTCGACAATTGAACGACACGGGCATGAAGTAATCAACCAAATCCCGGCCAATATTTAGCCTCCTGCTTGTTTAAAGAGCGCCTTTGCTTGGCGAGATTCATGTCGAGTAAGAGTCTTGTTCGAACCGCACTGTACGAGGAACATGTTGCATTGAATGCCAATATTGTTGATTTTCATGGATTTGAACTGCCAATCTGGTATTCCAACATTAAAGATGAGCATCTTGCTACTAGGGCCGGAGCGGGTATGTTTGATGTTAGTCACATGGGCACTTTTCGTTTTACTGGCCCTGAAGTAAAGCAGTGGCTTGAGACAATTGCTACGCAGAAGATTACTGGTATTACGCAAGGTAGGTGTGCTTACACTCACTTTTTGGACCAAGACGGCTACATAATTGATGACATGATTTTCGCAGTTGTTTCTGATAGTGAAATCCTTGGTGTTCCAAATGCTTCAATGATCGAAGTAATGTGGGAATGGTTTAGCAACAATCTACCTGCAGACGGCTCGGTAAACATTGAGAATCTGTCACCAAATACCTCGATAATTGCTCTTCAAGGTCCTAACTCAAAGCAACTTCTAACTAATGTTCTTGGCTTACCTAATCATGTTAACCGATTTAGATGGCAGCTAATAACCGATAACCCACTTGGTATTAACGGCTGGATACAAGGCACTGGTTACACAGGTGAGTCAGGATATGAAATATTCACGCCAAACAAAGATGTGGCAAAATTGTGGCGTGCCCTGATAAAAGCAGGCGCAACTCCAGTTGGCTTGGGCGCCAGAGATACTTTGCGACTAGAAAAAGGATATTTACTAAGTGGAGTGGATTTCTGTTGGCCTAAACTCAATAATGCAAATAATTTTCTTGCACGCGATAGCTGGGAAACCAATGTTCCTTTTGGCCTCGATTTAGAGCACGATTTCATTGGTCGACATAGGGTTGTAGCGCATGATGCCGCAGATTCTAGGTGGTGGGGCATTAAATACGTCGAAAAGGGGCCGCTACCGAGGCCTGGCAAAGAGGTGACGGATCTGCTCGGAAACAAGATTGGGCAACTGTCATCAGGTGCTCCTTCTCCTTCATTGGACAATGTCGGTATTGGCATGGGATATATTTCAGGAGTTGCGGAGGGCGACGAAATTTTGGTTGTTGCCAGTCCACGTAAGTCTGTCAAAGCAACGATTGTAAGACCCCCGTTCGTCTAATCATGGCGTAGCCAGATTTAGTCGTCAAAACATGAATATTATGGGCGTAACGCGCACGGGTTTAAATTAGCCGTAAGGGGAGAGTAAGTATGGTCGACCAATTGCCAAACAGAGGCCTTGAAATAGAGATGCTAAAAGAGATGGGTTTTACCTCAATTGATGACCTATTCAGCGATTTGCCAGAGCATGTTAGAATGACCGAACCATTACCCTTGCCGCCACCGCAATCGGAAGAGGAAATCATTGCCGACGCACGTCGTTTACTCGGAGCTAACAGAGCCATGGGCGATGTTGTATCCTTCTTAGGAGCGGGAATTTACCGCAACTATGTGCCGTCATCTGTATTCCAACTAGTCACCCGTGGTGAGTTCCTTACCTCTTACACACCATATCAGCCAGAGGTTAGCCAAGGGATGCTTCAAGCAATGTGGGAGTTTCAGACATTGATTTCGGAACTTGTTGGCTTGCCTATCGCCAACTTATCGCTATATGACGGTTCAACTGCCGCTGCTGAGGCACTGACTTGTGTTGTTAGGGTGCACAATCGTAAGGCAACACAAAAAGACACAGTCTATGTTTCTGAGTTGGTTCCACCGGATCGTATGTCAGTTATGCATAATTACTGTCAAGGAGCTGGAATTGCCGTAAAAACACTTAGGCACAACAACGATGGCACACTCGACCTAAACTCTGTTCACGAAGCGGCTGGCTCGTGTGGAGTTTATGTCGAACAACCAAACCCTCTGGGAATTCTTGATAGAGGTGTGACACAAATCAAAGATATTATCGGTGAGCACACTGCATTAGTTGTTGGTGTTCAACCTGTTTCACTCGGCTTGGTAGAGGCACCGGGAAATTATGGTGCCGATATCGTTGTTGGTGAAGGTCAACCATTTGGCAGTCCGCCAACTGGCGGCGGCCCCATTTACGGCATCTTTGCGTGTAGCCAACCATACCTTCGATTGATGCCAGGTCGAATTGTTGGCCGCAGTATTGATGTCGACGGCAAGGAGGCTTACTGTCTTACTTTGTCGACTCGCGAGCAACACATCAGGAGACATAGAGCAACATCGAATATTTGCACGAACGAAACCCTAATCGCGCTCATGGGAGCAATGCACATGGCGCTTCTTGGTCCAGAAGGTTTGGAGCATCTCGCAGCAAGAAACATGACTGCCTGTATCCTTGCCAAGCAAAAACTGTCAGACATAGACGGGATTTCCCTACCACATTTCACTGCATCACACTTCAATGAATTTGTTGTAGAATTACCAAAAAGTGCGGCAAATTGTTTGAATTATCTTGACAGCGTAGGAATCATTGGGGGTTTTGACCTCTCACGCTGGTATCCAACTCAAGGCAATTGGTTACTGGTATCGGTTACTGACCAAACCAAAGCAACAGAAATCGAATTATTAGCAGCTCATTTAGCAGTCTGGTGTAGCATTAAGGAGGTAGTTGCGTGAGCCGACTGTTTGATTTTGCCGGCGGCGAGGGAATGGGTTACTCCCAACCAGATCCATTACTACCAAAAACTGCAGTTGCCTTACCACCCGCTCTGGCTCGGAAGGAATTACCTCGGTGGCCAAGGTTATCTGAACCAGAGATGGTCCGACACTATACATGGCTTTCCCGTCGAAATTTTGGCATTGATACGGGCTTCTACCCACTTGGCTCTTGCACGATGAAGCATAATCCACGGGTCAATGAAGTCATTGCTCAACTACCAGGTATTGCCGATATTCATCCACATCAACCAGAACATCACCTTCAGGGATTGCTGTCTATTTTCCATGAAATGCAACACATGTTGGCGGTGTGTTCGGGAATGGATGCTGTAACATTACAACCCGTAGCAGGGGCGCAGGGTGAATTTACTGCAGTTCGCTGTGTGCAGGAATATTTCCGCAATCGTGGAGAATCCCAACGGACAAAGGTTATTGTTCCCGATTCTGCACACGGCACGAACCCCGCTAGTGCCGCTATGGCTGGGTATGACATCGTTGAGATTCCTAGCCTAGAAAATGGCCGTATTGATTTAGATGCATTAAAGGCCGTTGTTGATGATACAGTTGCATTGATGATGATAACCAATCCAAACACTCTGGGATTGTTTGAGACAGACGTCCCGGAAGCAGCCGAAATAGTTCACGCCGCTGGTGGTCAAATGTATTACGATGGGGCTAATTTCAATGCCATACTAGGCCGCACTTCGCCGGGAATGATGGGCTTTGACGCGGTTCACTTCAACCTTCACAAGACCTTTAGTCAACCTCACGGCGGCGGTGGTCCAGGTTCTGGTCCCATCGGTGTCAAATCTCACCTAGCTGAATTCTTGCCCAGTCCCATAGTCAAGAAACGTCCAGTGCTTACCGGTGAAGAACAATACGCTGTCGATGATATGTGGTATAGTTGGTATGAGCCAAAGCACACCATCGGTAAAGTTCAGCAATGGCACGGTAATGCAGGTGCTGTAATTAGATGCTGGGCTTACTACCGAAGGTATGGTTATGGCTTGAAAGATATGTCAGAACATGCGGTACTCAACGCCAACTATCTGCGCCATGCTCTACACCGTGAGGCAGCAGCCGCCGGGGTTTCTCACATGTTTGTAGACGGTGCCGACGCTGATGTTGCAAAACACGAATTCACCATTTCATTACAACCCGCAAAGGAGGCTGTTGGCGTCTCAGCAATGGACATTGCCAAGGGATTACTCGATCAGGGATACATGGCACCGACCGTATACTTTCCATTGGTGGTGCCAGAATGTATGATGTTTGAACCAACTGAAACTGAGAGTCGTGATACCTTAGACCAGTTTGCAAAAGATTTCGTAAAAGTCTTGCAAATTGACCCCGAAACGCTTCATGAAGCACCATTAACCACACCAGTTCGTCGTGTTGACGAAGTTTACGCTGCTCGTAATTTGTGTTTGAAACACCCGTTTGAAGTTGAGCAGTGATTCTGATGACACGGGCACGTGACAAGAGCCCAGTAAAATTCGGTTGGGACAAAATCGAACTCAAACCTAACCCAGGTTCAGTCTTACTACCCCTATCTTGGGGAATATTACCGTTAGTATTGACAGTAATAGTTTATCTGACAGATACAGGTATGCAATTCATCAATTTTTTTGGCGCAGGTGCCGTAATCTTGATGCTCGTTGGGGGGATTGGTGCGGTTAGTAGCAGGCAAGGTATCTTCAATTCCCAGAGAGTGGGATTGGGATTCTTCTTTAGTTGCCTTTCTCTGTTTTCTTGGTTGATGGTAGCCAATAATAATTTTCAGGTGGAATTGGGTATCGTTTCCTCATTCCTCGCCTTTGCCATGATATATCGCTCGCTTGATTTTATTTTCAAGGATTCAAACCTAATCTACCAGACAAACTGGGATGCCAAAAGTAGGTTACCAGTTGAGAGCATGATTGGGTGGGATGTCAGGAGTAGAAGGTTTGCGCAGAATACGATGGCATTGAAGCGGTTCGATAAAGACAGTTTTGCTCAAATCTACGGAACTCGAACCAAGCAAGGTCTGGCGATACGACTCGACATCTTCGGCATCCCGATGGATACAAGATTTGATTTCCGTGAACTCGGACTAGATTTGGCACTGTTTGTCGCTGAGGACGAATAGTCATCTTGAATAACCGACTGCTATGGCAGCCTGCCATGGAAGTTACTATACTACTGGGTTCGTCGTCAGACATGCCCGTTGCTGAAAAGTGTACTAAAATATTGAAACAATTCGACGTAACCTATCAGTTACGTGTTGCTAGCGCCCATCGGTCGCCGAAATTCGTGGAACAAATTATTCATGATGCAGAAGCGAATGGTTGCTTGGTTTTTATCGCCATGGCCGGTCTAGCTGCAGCCCTCCCTGGGGCAGTTGCTGCGTTAACCACTAAGCCAGTTATTGGCGTTCCATGTGGCGGCAGAGTGCCATTTGATTCTTTGCTATCTATTGTTCAGTTGCCTCCCGGGGTTCCTGCGGCAACCGTTGGTGTTGACCGTGGTGATAATGCGGGATACTTGGCAGTGCAGATGCTTGCCTTGCAAAGTGAAAAGCATGCAGCTGCCCTAAAACAGAATAAACTTGACCAAATAGAGAGAGTAAAGTCCCAAGACCGTGAGGTAAACGGGGGCGCTTGAAATGTTTGATGTCGATGAATTCATTCAAGAATCCATCGAGTCGCTAAGAAACACCATCGATGATATAGCAATAATAGCCTGCTCTGGAGGAGTTGACTCTACTGTTGCAGCGGTTATTGCCAACAGGGCTGTTGGTGAGTTATTACACTGCGTGTATGTCGATACAGGCTTTATGCGCAAAGGTGAAACCGAACAAATCGAGGCACTTCTTGCTGAACAAGGTATCCATAACTTGGTCACAGTCAAGGCCTCAGAACGCTACTTTGAGGCGCTGAAGGGTGTTACTGAGCCGGAAGCGAAGCGCAAAGTCATCGGTGAATTATTTATCAGAATATTCGAAGAAGAACAGGCAAAATGCGGCGCTAAATATTTGGTACAGGGGACGATAGCACCAGATTGGATCGAATCTGGCGGTGGTGTCCGTGACACGATTAAATCACATCATAATGTAGGCGGCCTACCGGAGGATATGACGCTAAAAGTCGTCGAACCATTACGAGAGTTATACAAA
Source organism: Euryarchaeota archaeon UBA128 (assembly GCA_002496955.1). Classification (GTDB taxonomy): domain Archaea; phylum Thermoplasmatota; class Poseidoniia; order Poseidoniales; family Poseidoniaceae; genus MGIIa-L1. Next base: position 12,985 of record DALZ01000153.1, read on the forward strand.
GATGAAGTTAGACAACTTGCTCGGCATTTAGAAATCAATGTTGCTGAGCGACAACCCTTCCCTGGCCCTGGACTTGCTGTGCGCACACTAGGGGAGTTGACCCCAGAACGCGTGGCAGTCGTGCGAGAATCTTGTGCAATCGTCGAAGAAGAATTAGAAGCCGCCGCTGCCGAAGGTTTGATGGAATTGCCGTGGCAATATTTCGCTGCACTGCTGCCGGTGCGAAGCGTTGGCGTGCACGGTGACGTCCGTGCTTACGGTGAAACAGTTGTAGTTAGAGCAGTTCGTTCGATGGATGGTATGTCAGCTCGTTACTCTGAGATACCGCATTCAGTACTGCAAAAGATAAGCACTCGCATCACCAACACAGTCAAGGGTGCAGTTAACCGTGTAGTGTACGATATCACTCACAAGCCACCCGGGACCATTGAATGGGAATGACGATACTGTTGCGCGCTTCAGTGCTCTTGTTAAGTCTAGTTATTGGCAACACAATCAAAGCAACATATCAAAAAGGCATTTGGCTGGCTTTCGACTATGGGAGCCAAGCGTAAAACGATACTAATTCTAGGCGTGTTATTATTTTCATTAATCTCAAATGTCCAGGCGTCGGAGGACACACAACCTGTAGCACAGTTTGGTAGCGGATTCGATGAAGTGGTAGTCGCTGACAGCTCTGACGGATTATTCGACCCCAGAGACCTTGAATTTCATCCTGGTCGTGTTAATGAACTTTGGATTGCCAACCGCGGCGACGACAGCATTTCTATCATCCATGATACTGGTATGTCAACTCAGACTTCCGAAAACCGTCAGGATTCCAATCACAATCACTTCTTAGAGGAAGTTAGCGCAATCGCCTTTGGTGCTTATCACCCTGAGTTCGATTGGCAATGGGGTTCTGCTCAAGAGACTCAAAACACATATTGTGGTGCTGGGACACCAAATCAATTCATGGGCCCAACCCTTTGGCCTTCATCGTTAGACCATTATGCGGTTGAGAATCAGAACCCAGGTGGTCTGCTCGGTAGCCACATTGATATGAACCACGAGTCGCCAGACGGTATGGGGATTGCTCACGATAGCGGCAATGCTTACTGGTACTTCGACGGGTACTATGGCGAACTAGTGTATTACGACTTCCAAATGGACCATGATACTGGCCAAGATGATCATTCAGACGGCATTGTTCATCGTTATTCTGAT
>DALZ01000177.1 GCA_002496955.1 Euryarchaeota archaeon UBA128
CTTAGTTTGGCCGATAAGGTTTGATAGAAATTCCACCAATCCATGGGACCACGACGACTTCGGTGATGGAGAAGCTCTAGCGAATCCAAATGATAACTCAACGGGTCCGGATTCAATCGACAACGATGATGATAATGATACTCGAGAAGACGTTGACTTTGATCATTTAGAAGAAGGGGAATTCTGTATCGACACGAGTGGAACACAATATTCTGCTAGCGATTGGGACTCGGATAACGACTGTGACCTAGATAAAGACGACAAAGCATTCACGCTCATTACCTTGGATGCTCCCTCAACACTGTGGATTGATGCTACCACACCTCAGCGCTTCTCGGGTAGTGTGCAATGGATTAATCCAGTTACCAGCCAACTTGAGCCCGCACCAAATTTCCCAGTTCAGATCAACATCGAGTGGGCAAATAACGGAACCAAAGCGATAGAATCAATTTACATACCAACCAATAATTTTGGTAATTTTACTTACAATCAATACATCTATCCTGAAATGCTAACAGTCGGCGACAGTAATACCTACAAGGTCTATGCCGAAGTAACCGAACTATTTGCTTTTAATGGCGCAGAATCTCAGGCTTACTTTGTTGGTGCTGAAGCCAATCTTACGGCTAATATTGCGCCTATAGGCGCTTTCAAGAGCAGCGAACAACCGTTCAAGATTGACTTTTGGGCTCATTATACCGCTGATACAGAACGAGGCGATTATACCAAGTTAATTAGCAATGTTCCAATCACATTTACCGTGCGCGGGGGGCCGTTTGGCAACCTATCTGCACCAACAAATTTCTCAGGTTTGGACAATAACGGCTATCGAACCGACAATCGTGGTTTCGCATCAGTAACGTTCGTCCAAGATGTTGGAATTTCCGGCACATGGCGTCAGATAAGGTTGAATGCAAGTCTAGACAATGGACCGGGGCAAATTCCAGGAGGCTATGAAGAAATTATCTGGGATGATTTAACCAAGCGGCATGTAGTAGTTACCGATCCTGTCACGGGCGATCCGGTAACTGGAAATTTCACTAGTTTGTATACAAATACAGAATTGCCTGCAGGAGATTACTTAGTCACAGGACAGGCCTTACCCGAGCTTGCCGATGAGTGGCCATTCCCATATCTATACGGTGATGAAACCGAGCCAGAAAATGTTAGGGTAATGCATCGCATGAATATTGACGGAACGATGTTTGTCCCTGGAACTAACCCAGTATACTATTTCGACAAGACCATCAACAACGGCGACGGAACCTTTGGTAACTGGGCAACCTTATTCCATGCTGATGCTTTGGTTGCCGCAGGCTTGAACTACAACGAGGTCTCGGCGATCAAACCATATCCAACGAATTGGGACGGGGACCCTGCTAGTCTGACCGGTGAAGCCGCACTGCTTCGACCATTCATCGATACCGATGATAATAACTGGTCGATTTCGTTAGTTAACGGAGGCAACTCCAATCTCCCTCCGTGTGGTGCAGTAGATCCAAGCGATCCCAACAGTGCGGTTAGGTGTGAAATAGTCCCAGAAATGAACACTGGTGAAGAGTTCAGAGTCGTTGGAACGGTTAGTAATCGGACGCTAGCGCCTTGGGTTGAAGACCCAATAACTCTGCAAATTGATGTAGATGGTAACGGTCTATTTATCGGGCAACAAGAAACTCAGTTCACCTCTAAACCAACTCAAGCATGTTCTTCTTGTGATGCTGTTTATGATTATAACTTCACTTGGCTGAGCCAATACACTGCGAAAACCTACGGTACTAGAGTAGACTTTACTAACTCTGCATTCTATTTCACAGGCAACACCAGCACGCTATCTCCAACCGGTGCATACATCAACATAACCGTTATTGGAACAACCGATTTCCAGATGACTTCAACGCCACGACTATACCGTAACACCAGTACTGTGATTCAGGCAAAGTTGGTCGATAATTCGCTCCAACCAGTTAGAAATGCCCCAGTTAATTACACATGGTCGTTTGATGGCAGATCCGGAGTAAATTACACTGATGAAAACGGTTTCTTTGAAGTGCCATTCACGATCAACAGCACCGACTCACTTGGTAACTTTACCTTAGAGTTTGAATATCCAGGCTCGAAATTACTCAAAGGCTCATCTGTCAGTCAGTATATCTGGGTGATATCACGGACCAACATTTCGGTAACTGATTTGTTGCCGCGGCAGGTTCAGGAAGAATTCGGTAATTTCAGAGTGAGCGGAGATTCATGGAATTTCGTGGCTCAAATAACAGATGACGGTGCTAATGACCCCAGCATAACGCCGGTGAATCTTAACGGTGCTCAGGCACCAACCGGCGGTCTGGTTGACGTTATCTTTGAAGGAACTGATTTCCAAGGTAATACCTATCGGCAATTGGTAGCAACCATCGCACCGCAAGGCGCTGGACAGCTTACCTTGCCAGAACCAATCCCTGGTGCGGGTGACTCGCATCTGTGTTACTATGACGGCAACAACGACCAATTCTCCGATTGGGATACCAATAAAGATGGAGTGGTTAGCAGACTTGAATCAGTCGGTTGCTTACGAGCAGATATTCTACCCTTGACTCCCGCCAAATTGTCTCAAGACCCCGCCGGTTTCTTGCCAGATGGCTTTGGTCCGGTGAATGTTATCTTACGGTATGAAGAAAGCCTACCCAACGAAGGATGTCAACCATTCTCAGATGATTTGGACATCAGGACACTCGGTGGCGCATGGGATTCATGCAGTTTCGTACCAAACAATGAGAAGTTCCGCGTTTTCATGCCAAATATTGAGAACGGCTTCAACCTAATCGGTACCACTTTCATAGATGCGCCAGATGAAGAAATAGTCTACACTGGCGAGTTTGACCCACAAACCAATCAGTATGAGGACAAACCCATGATATTGAGTGGTCGACTCTATGATGAACTTGGCAATAATCTAACCAGTAGAATCGTTTCTGCGCAGTATACCATGAAAAATGATCCTAACAATCAGATAACTAAGTGTGATGATGTAAGAACTGACGAGTTCGGCATCTTCGTCATTGAGTGCGACATTGAAGGCGTTCAAGCTGGGCAAGCCGATATCAACATCATTTATTCTGCACTTGATTCTCAGAATAGAGATCAGTATCGCTACAAATCCAAGACTTTGCCTCTGACTTACCAAATATTTTCTAACTCGACACTGTCAATAACAGACGTAGGACCGTTTAAGTCGACAACAGATAAGTGGTTAGCGCCTAACGGAACCGAATATTATCGCCTCTTCTTGAAAGAATCATTCCACATAGACGCAGTGCTAAAACAAAGCAATGGCGACCCAGTTGGCGACAAGTGTCTCAATATCTATCTTGATCCAGAAGAAAACGTCAGGCCGATTGCGAGAATTAGAACTAGTCAGGCATTAGATGACCGTGGCACAATAAATTGGTTTAGTGGCGATCCACAACAGAATCCGACACTGCGTGGTGTTGAAACCACCGGCGGCAAAACCGAAGGTTTCCGGGTCTTACGAGTCGCATATGAGCCAACTGAAGACTTGAGTAATTACGGCGGTTGCGCTAGAGATGCTGATAAGTCGCTAAATGGTTCGTTTATGGACGTTGACATACTTGTTAGGTCGAGGGTCGACATACAAGTTCAACAAATATGGAGTTACACTGGTAGTAACGGATTGACTGAAGGCGACCCTGTTATTGGTGAGATTGCGTTACTTAGAGACAGGTTAGACCTTGCAGTTGAAAACGAGGAAGTATTCTTCCTTCGCCAATATTTCTCGAACGATGGCGAGTGGGTTACTGACGGTGAAAATCGCTCTGTGACTAATGAGCAAGGTATTGCAGGCTTTGAATGGGCATTCGACGGGCGAACTTGTGAGGGACAACCATGTCAGGGATTGTGGCGTATCATTGCCTATTATCCGGGCTCGACATTCTTTGCACCATCTCAAGACAATATTTCGCATGAGATTCAGTGGAGTGAACCAATTTCTGCTAGTTCAGATACCGGATTCTTCACTCCAAAGAATACCATGGCTTTAGTGATTATATTGATGGCGTTAATAATCGGCGGTGCGGCATACTACCAGCGTACTCAAGCAAGACGGCAGGTCCAAGCTTTACGCGGTATCTTAACAGATACTATGTTGCAGTTAGAGGCGAGTAACGAATTTATTGCGGCAATTTTTGACTGCTACAAGAATTTAGTCAGGCACTTCAGGAAGCATGGCTTCATGAAGAAAGTCTACGAGACTACTAGAGAATTTGAAGCGGCGGTTAGAAAGGCTTTCGACATGGTTCCAAGCGAGCAACTGGATGCTTTCCTCACGATTTTTGAGGAAGCAAGATATTCCGATCACACCATAGACGCAAGCCACCGAGATCGTGCGGTATCAACGCTGGGAATGATACAGCAATCCTTGACAGTGGCACTTGGTGAAGGCATGCTAGTCAAGCGATTTGATGATGTTAATCTCTACAACAATCAAACAAAAGCAGGTGAATTTGTTGCGGCTGACGGTTCAATCAGGCAAGCTGGCATCGTTGATGGCGAGGATTCTAACTTTAAGATTTGAAATAAAATTACGTTGATTTATTCCGAACCTTCAAGGTGCGAATGTGCTGTGGCTTGTCCATGGAAGACTGGAAGAACCTAATCGACCAAGCTATGCAAAAAGAAACTGCAGACCTAATCGCCGCTCACGCAACATATGGGCAGGCGGTCAGAGTTGCACTGAGTGAAGCGCAAATGTTACTCGGGGATCTCGAAGCTGCGCAGATAATCGAATCAATCTATGGAGCCTTAGTTGCTTACTCGCAACAGGTCATGTTGCGCATGAAGGCTGAGGACCCAGAAGTCGGAGGCGTGGACCATGCTTTTAGAGCAGGTCAAGCGTATGGAGTTAGTTGTGTGTTGAATCACCTCATCGATCAGCTGACCGATGTTGTCGGTGCGACTGCATTGGGTGCATTGGATGATTTTTCAGATACGCTTCATGATGAAATAATAATTCAAAGTAGAGCTGCTGGTTTGACGGTTGAGTTGTTGGACGCCAAAGGCGATATTCTCTATGAGTAATAGCAAATAGGCGCGATATTCGCGTGTTTTCTAACCCGGAACGCGTCGGTGCTTTGATAATGGGTTGGCGATTCGCCAGCATGCTTCAAAGCATCGAGGGAGTCAAATGAGTAACCCAAATAGCAAGACAAACGCTCAGTTAGTTGACGTAATCAACCAACTGAAAGCCCAGTCTCGCGAGACCGGTTCCGCTGTTTGGCGAGATGTGGCAATGCGACTCTCCAGAAGTCGCAAGAACTGGGCCCAGCCTAACCTTAGCAGAGTAAGCCGCCATGCTCCAGAGGGTGCAACAATCCTCGTGCCTGGCAAATTACTCGGTAGTGGGGAAGTCTCCAGTAACCACACGGTCGCCGCCTACAGTGTTAGCAATGGTGCTCGTGAGAAGATAGAAGCTGCCGGAGGTCGAATAATGACCTATGGTGAGCTTATGAACGAAAACCCATCAGGCAAGGGGGTTGTTATCCTTGGCTGAGAAGACCTTTGTGTTTAATGCGGACGGCATGATTCTTGGCCGATTAGCATCGGCAACTGCCGACATACTGCTAAAAGCGGCGCGCGAAGATAGAGATGACAAGGTAATTATCGTCAATGCCGAAAAAGCAATAGTTTCTGGTAGTAAAACCTCGGTATTCAACAACTATCAAGAGAAGTATAAGTTAAATCATGCAAGAAAGGGACCATTCTTTCCCAGAATGCCTGACATGATACTGAAGCGAGCAGTAAGAGGTATGTTGCCATATCAATCAAAGAGCAGTGGTCGAAGAGCACTGCGTAACTTGCGTGTGGAGATTGGTTGCCCAAGTCACTTAGATAGTGACTTACCCGATGGCCATGAGCGCGGGGATGACAGCAAAATTCGCCGAGGCGTTCCTGAAAGATTTGTATCACTTGGCGACATCAGTCACAATCTAGGCGCACCAAGCCACAGGTGGAACGGAGGTGACCAATGATGGCTAAGAAGAAGAGTAAGGCAGTAGAATCATCAGGAAAACGCAAGACAGCCATCGCAAGAGCCACTGTAAAGGCAGGCAAAGGTAGAGTCAGAGTCAACAGCGAACCAATCGAAATCCTCCAGCCCTCGTTGGCAAGACGCAAAGCCATGGAACCACTAGTTATTGCTGATGCAATGAATAGACTAGCCAAGGTGGACATCAATATCACTACTACCGGAGGCGGTATCATGGGTCAAACCGATGCCATACGCACGGCGATTGCCAGAGGACTTGTCCTCTACAACGGCGGCGCTGCGGGCCAAGATGAAGATCTTAGAGATGAGTATCTTAGATTCGACAGAAGCTTACTAGTTAATGACCCAAGAAGAAAAGAACCAAAGCATCAACTTGGACGTGGTGCTCGCCGAAAGAAACAAAAGTCCTATCGATGAGGTGTGAAATATGATAATTCCAGTAAGGTGTTTCAGCTGTGGCGTAGTAATCGCACACAAGTGGGAAGAATTCAACGAAAAAGTCGCTTCGGGAACCGAGGTATCCGATGCGCTTGATCAGGTTGGCTTTGACAGATACTGTTGCCGAAGAATGTATATCGGACACTTGGACCTTATTCAAGAGGTTGCACCATTCAGTGCACCGAGTGAGTAGTTTTATTCCTGGGCTCGTGGGTTAGCTTGGCCTATACTTGGCGGCTGGGGGCCGTCAGACCCCAGTTCAAATCTGGGCGGGCCCACCACTTTGTGGTCAATCGGCAATGTGACCTCAATTACAAATTAAGGTAATGGGGGATTGCTAAATTAACGAGTAAATAATCGAGATTTGTTGATTTAAAAATAAATAAATTGAGTATGCTGGAAGCCTTTGGTTTGATATGCAACGGCGTGAAAGAGGAATTCATGCGCCGTGGTGTGTTGCCAGCAAACTCGATAGTGGCTTTGCTGGTGCTTACACTATTCGTGCCGCTGACTGCCGCTAATTCTTCGTCGATAACCACCGATACCGTCTGGTCTGGAAATGTAGTATTAGACGAGGATATCATTATCGCCGCCGGGTCGACGTTGACCATAGAGCCCGGAACAGTAGTTGACGGCGGAGAGGGCTTTACCATTGAAGTAGCGGGCAGCCTACAAGCCGAATCTGTGCATTTTTTGTCCACTGCAACCCCTGCCACACAATCCTCTCACGGCCAAGGGTTGTGGCAGGGAATTATTGTCAATCCCACGGGCAGTGTTTCCTTGGATGATGTAGTAATTGATAACTCCAATATTGGGGTAAAATCTGAAGGCGATTTGCTGATTGACAGAGTGACTATTGCAAACTCTTATCTTGGAATATACAACAGTGGAGTCGCAGATGTTACAGGACTAACCACCGATTCAATAGACTATGAGGCAATACTAAACAGAGGGACTTTGTCATTGCATTCCTCAACAATTAGCAATGCGTCAACCGGCGTGATGTCCAGCGGTACTGTGTCGATTGAGGATTGTATTTTTACCCAACTTGGCTCAGCAATCAGCCTCACATCAGGAGCGACTGTTGTGAGGGGAGTTGATATGCAAAATGTGTCAGTGGCTCTAACTTCTGTTAGGGGTGTCAGCGCAGATGTGAGCAATGTTACTGGTAGCAATATAACGCTATTCGCCGATATGGGCGATTCTGATAATTTCGTATTATCTTCTGTAAACATATCAGGCGGGTTACTTGCAACCTCAAGCTCAGTGGTAAATACAGAATTGTATAACATCTCATTTGAGGTCACCCACACAAACCCAAACCCTGTACTCAGACAAAGTTGTGTGGGGCTATGTTTGGTAGACAATGTGACAATTACCAATGCAGGTAAGGGTATATTGTTCGATGGTGATGGACAGTTCCATGTTCGCAACTCAACAATCGTTGCAACGGAATATGGGATAAGGTCTAGTAATGAAGGGGTTCTTCTGTTAGATAATACAACCGTTAATGTTGAATCAAACGGGATAGTAATCCGTGATACAACCACTAAATTTTCTGGCCTTAATAGAGTGATAACGACGACATCTAACAGTGTTGGCATCGATATATTGGGCGGTAGCCATGATTTAGGCCAACTAGAGATTTCTAAACAGTTCGACAATACCGATACATCATCAGTTGGTTGCCAAATTTGGTATGCACAGGTAATATTAGATCATTTGATAACCAACAATTTCTCAATTGGTGTGACAATGCGAAATGCTCAACTTACTGCAGATACGATAGCTAATATTGGTGGTAAGTTAATCGGGATAGAGATCGTTGAAAGTATGGTTACAGTCACTACACTATCTACTAAATATCAGGACAGCGGAATCATTTTGGCAGATAACGCAGCACTGAGCGTCTATCAATACGACGCTCAATTACACGACCAACCGTTGTATGTCGGCCTTGATACCACGGCGAATGTTCTCCAATTCAATTCCCTAAACACTAATCCAGCGTATAGCGATGCGACAGGGGATGGCGCGGTATACTACGGTTATGCGGCAAATCTTGCCATAAATTCCGCTATTAGCAATTATTTTGAGCTAACTCCAGTTAAATTTATTGATACAAGCGGAAATCCGATACAAGCGGCAATTAATACAAATACCTTTCAATTTACAAGCGATGAAAACGGCATGGCATCAATCCCACTGTTTCCTGAAGGGTCGGATGTGCAGGCTAGTTTAGCCGGAACTGGAATTACTCAGCAACTGTTTGGTGGGGTGCTTGACCAGGAAGTCGAGATTCCAATAATACCAACCGGGGACTGGGTTATATCCGGTAATCAGATTATAACTCTAGAATCACTTGACTCAACTCAGTTATTTACCGGCAACTTGGTTCTTCAAGACAATGCGATTCTACAACTGATAGATATGTCTCTTGAACTAGGCCCGGATAAAGTAGTAACACTAAGCAATAATGCTCAATTAGTCGGCGCTAATTCATCGATAATCGCAGATTTTGTGTATGTAAACGATTCAGGCACTATTTCTGGTTCTATTGGTGACGCAGAATTAACAGTTGCTTCAAATGTTGAATGGAATTGTATCGGACCTAGGGCAGTCGCAAATTTGCGATTAAATGGTTCACTATTAGTTGGGACAGACTGTGATCTTGTAATACAAAATGGCTTTGTCACAGGAGGTCTGGGAGTTACCGGTGCTGCCTCATTCCAAATTATCTCTTCATTGACCATAACCGTCGTAAACCGAGGAGTCCCTGTAAGTAACGCTGTAATCAATTTTCAAAACTCTAATTACTATACTGATACTTCAGGCACAGTTGTAATAGAGGCAATAGCTAGACTCGTCGATGCTCAAAGTGATTTTACCGGAAGTAACGAGAATGTTCTACTTCAAATGAACGAGCTTAACGAACTGATTACTTGGAACACCACAACAGCAAAGTCTCACCAATTTGTCGTTTCAGATTTAGCAGTAGATGAGATTCTCTCTGGCGACATCGTGTTAGAACCAACATGGAGTCCGTATTATCTTGATGAGGATTTAATAATCCCATTAGGACGAACTCTGTCGATACTTGACGGCGTCTCTGTTAGAGTTTCTGATGGAGTTAAAATTAGTGTGCTAGGTAGTTTAAACATTGATTCAGCAACTGTTTCCTCAACAGGCTTTGGTGCACGATGGGCCGGTATAGTAACTGAATCACAATATGCTAATGTTGCTCTATCAGGAGCGACACTACTCGAAGCCTCCCCCGTAATTTCGTATTCTGGTGGTATTCTAACTGCCGAGGAAGTGGTCATTGCTCGCGCAGCGTCTTCAAGAGCGCTGATTGAGATAAATGAACAAATTGGAGGGGCTTTCAGCATCACGAATGCTCAACTAAGTGATGCTAGTAGCGCGTGTGTGGATATAATTTCGTCAACGATTGAAATTCATCTGGAGAATATCTCCTTGTCACGCTGCAATGGCCCCGCGTTACGTGCAGAGAACGCTCGCATTAACGCAACAGAATTACTCATCAATGCCGGGTCGTCGAATGGGTTGATGCTGACTGATGTCAAAGGAGAAATCGAAAATATCGATGCAACAGAGTTTAATGGCGCCGGCTCGATTGTCAAGTTAGATTATATCAATGAGGCATTGTCGGTTAGGAATCTTGACGGGAGAGTTGGTGGGGCTGCAGGAATCAATGGAGCAAATAACCGGGCGCTAGATCTTGAATCAATTACCATACGCGGTGCACCAGGCATAGATTTTGATAGTTCTGCAGGATTTCTTACCAATATTACTTTGATAGGACAAGGTTTTGGGACCGCATTTACTAGTCATCACGGTCGATATTCAGACTCCCTGAAACTAACTGATGTCGAGGTTTACGATTATGCTGTGGGTTTCGACCTCCATGCTGACGGGCCTGAAACAACGGCTGCGTTAGAGATAACCGATGCCATTATTTCAGCATCAACCTCACTATCAATTGAAAATTATCCAGTAGTCTTTAGCAATGCATCACTGGCTGGACCGATAGAGGCTAGTGGCGCAATATCGATTGTGCTTATCGATGTTGAAATTGATCAACAACCGGTTATTTATGATGACACAGTATTGATTTTCTATCGGACAATTGAGTTACAATCCTCTTATCGTGATTTTGTTAAGCCCACAACTTATGTCATCACAGCGCAATATTCTGATAACTCACTGGAGGTAGTGGAGGTCAGCGGCAGTTACGCCCAGGCCAGAGTCAAGTTCCAGACTCTTGCTGCACAGCCTCAGATTGCAGTCGATTTGGTGTCCATTGATATTACCGCTAATTCTCTAGGACATCCGAGTGTAAAAGCATCATTCAATCTCATTGAACTATCTGACTCTGACTGGAAATTAGCTTTTGGTTTGAGTGAAAATAAGCCACCCGAAATTAATTCTGTCATGCCTAAGGAAACGACTCCAATAATGCAAACAATACCATTCAGTTCCATCATAAATGCATCGGATGATAACGACGCATCCAACGAGTTATTCTATCTGTGGAGCATAATTGATGAAACAGGAAGCGAGGTATATTCACACAGCTCACATAACCCGGCTCATGAGATTACCATGTCCTTACCGGGAAGTTATCTAATGCGTGTAACTGTATTAGATACCAATCTTGCCCAAAGCGAAATGATAGTACCTATTGAGGTGGCTTTACTTGATTCAGACCATGATTATATCACAACTTGCGATGATAACACTTGGTTTGATTTAGCCGCCAGCCGTGCTTGCGGGCCTGATGTTTACGACGATGATGACGACAACGATGGCATCATTGATTCACGAGACATGTGGCCAATTGACCCTTGCGCTTGGCAAGACACTGATTCTGATGGGCAGCCTGACAACGTAGACTGCCCTGAAGGAGAGACAACAGTCCTGTTTGCTGATCAGGATGATGATGGGGATGGGATACCAGATTCTCTTGAGGGCACTGCCAGTGATTCCAACGGGCCATTTAATTTATTCACCATTGTGCTGTTAGTAATTGGCATAATTATGCTTGTAGTCTTCTTGACGCGAACAAAACGAACCCTACAGGAGTGATTTTGGTGGCAGCGGTTGATTTACCTTCAACAGAATCGTTTGCCATTTTTATCATTGTTGTATTGGCGGCGATTGTGTTATGGGATGCATTTTGGCTTACCAAACAAAAGCGTGACGTTCCGGATTTCGGAGAACTCCAAGGCGGTGGCTTTGCTTGGGCGAGTGAAGGGCCTCATGAGGTCATTCGTCAGTGGGGTAACTTATTCTCAATGGCTGCAATGATGAGTTTACCATGGGCATTAATCTCGTTATCCAAGACCCCAATTATTTACGGTATTATTTGGGATTGTTTACTTGGCCTGCACATAATTTACCTCCTGCTTCCAAAGCGCTACGCAGTAACTTCAACCCATCTGTTTGCTGACGGGCAACGATACGAATGGTCAAGGCTTAGGCTAGCCAAAAAACAACCCAAGCGCAGAATCATGTTGTTACGCAAAGGTTGGGGCGTTTTCGGCCCATTACCGCTAGGCGGTAGCTATCATGATTTAGAGCAAGCAAAACACGCAATTGCTCGGTTTTATCAGTTAGATGACACCTCAGAATGACCGCTATTACCAATAAGCGCATGCCGGTGCAACAATCATGGAATGGACGGTGAGCGGCGAAGATTTACTCGTCAGAATTGATCCCGGTGAGGAAATACATGCAACACTACAGCGGCTTGCAGACGAAGTGGGATTCGATGCTGCAGCGATAACCAGCGGGATTGGCCGGACAAGGAATAATGTATATGGCTACATGAATAATGACGGAATTTACATCAAAAGGGAACTAACAACTCCTTCTGAACTTGTCAGTCTATCTGGTAATATTGCCAGAACCCAAGATAACAAAGCTTTCACCCATATTCACTGTTGCTGGTCGGATGATGACAACAATGTGCATGCAGGACACATGTTCTCATCAACAGTCGCAGTGGTTGCTGAGATTCACCTGCGACTCATGTCCCAAGCAATAATGACTCGTTGTCCGCTTGCTGATGTGCAACTATTGGGATTACAATTTTCGTGACATTCAAAGCCTATGACTAGGGTGACTAACCATGGCTGATAAGGGACGAATCGAAGAACTTTCATCAGCGATTCGATACCATCGACAATTGTATTACAACCACTCAGCCCCTGAGATTTCAGATGCTGAATTTGACAGGCTTTGGGATGAATTACTAAACCTTGACCCCGACAACCCGGTACTGCATGAGGTTGGCCCCGAACCTTTGCCGGGGACTGTAAAGGTCGATCACATATTTCCCATGCGCTCTTTAGACAAAGGCACCACTAGTGAGGACATTACTCACTTTGTTGTTCAATCGACCTTTGGTGCTAAACGATATCTGGCTCAACCAAAACTGGATGGTTCAGCGCTGTCTTTGGAGTATGTAGCAGGTAATCTGTATCGTGCCGCCACGCGTGGTAGTGGTGAGCGCGGCGAGGATGTTACGCTTAATGCTAAACAAGTCAAGAATATTCCACAGCGGCTGAATATCCCGGCTGATTGTCATGTTCGCGGTGAGGTAATCATGCCGCTAGCCGTTTTTGAGGCGAAATATCGAGATGTTTCGCCAAATCCACGTAACCTGTGCTCCGGTGCGCTACGTCAAAAGCACGGAGACGGTAAAGCAGAAGCCGCTGATTTGGTTTTCTGGGCTTATGATGTGAAATTCGTCAATCAGCCGCCGGCCGTTGAAAATGATAGTGAACTCCTTACTTGGCTTCAACAGGCTGGAATAGAACCCGCACCATGGGAAGTGTTCGAATCGGAACAACCGCATTTAGCAATGATTGAGCACACTCAAGAGTGGGTGAAAAAACGGGTTGCATACGAATTTGAAATAGATGGCATCGTTTTCAAGCTTGATAATTTGCGACAAAGGGCAAATCTAGGCATGACTGCACATCATCCACGTTGGGCCTTAGCATGGAAATTTCCTCCAGAAGAAGCCACATCGGTGTTGCTGAGTGTCGATTGGCAAACAGGGCGAACAGGTAATGTAACCCCAGTTGCAAGAATCGCTCCTCAGAGTGTAGGTGGCGTTACTGTCGAAAATACTACGCTTCACAACCCGGGCGAAGTTACTCGGTTGGGCGTCAAAATTGGCGACAGGATTCTTATCGTTCGTCG
>DALZ01000063.1 GCA_002496955.1 Euryarchaeota archaeon UBA128
TTATCTCTAAACTCTCCTCAATAACCTCTCCGTTGGGGAGTAACATTACCGGGACTGTCCCTTTCGGAGAAATCTCCATCATATGTTCCGGGCGATCTCGCAGAATCACTTCTCGATGTTCGCATTTATGTTCGGTTCTTACGATAGCCATTCTGGCCCGTATAGCATATGGGCACCGTCGGAAGCTGTAGAGGACGGGTAATTTTTCCGGCAACATCTTTTGTCGGCCTCAAGAATTGGTATAAGTTGCTCGACGCCCCTCAATTAGCGCTGATAGCCCCTCAAGAGCATCTCTGGTCGAAAATATGTCAGTCAATTTAGCCAATTCAGATTGCAATCCTTCAGTTAGTGAGGTTGTAGCAGTGATGTCAATCAGTTCACTTGCCACTGACAAAGCAATTGGCGCAGTATATTTGAGATTCTTCAATTGACGAGAGATGGTTTTATCCTCAGCATCGTAGCCTTCTGGACAACCTCCGGATAGTAGTGTTGGGAGGTTATCATCGCTGTAAAAGTCAAGGGCAAATTTCACCACTGGACTATCAATGTTTGTGGGCTGGCTCAAATATTTGTTGGCAGGTTTTCCATCTTTTGAGCAACTCTTGACGGCTTTATCAACAGAGGCTATTTCGACTAAATGGGTCAGTAATCCAATATCATATGCGATTTGAGCAGTCATGAAATTACCGCCCAGAACAGCCCATCTCGCTAGTGGAATTCCGGAAATTCTGGCTGGACGTTGAGATCCCCCGAGGCCAGGATAAATCCCAATCGAAGTTTCCGGGAAGCGGAATTGAGTTCGCCGCGTGCCAATGCGATAATCACAACACAAAGCCAATTCTAAACCCCCACCTAATGCAAGTCCGGTGGTCAAAGCGATGGTTGTTTTTGGCGAGGTTTCAATGGAATTGAGAACTTTGTGGCCATTGGTGGTGAATTCAACGATGTCAGGTATTGAATCAGAGCGAATTTTGTCGACAAAGAATTTTACATCAGCACCAGCAACAAAAGCCTTGCCTGCACCATCTAATACCATTGTGTGCACTGATTCATTGTTGTTCACTGCATCAACCGCAGTACCCAACTGCTCGATTACTGTCTCGTTTAGGGCATTCATTGCCTCCGGCCGATTGATGGTTATCGTTGCGATACCATCGCTGATTTCGGTATCTACATATGAAAAATCCCATGCGGCATCATTCTCTGCTTGAGTGGTGAAGAATGCTGGCAAATGCCAAGATGTTTCGCCGTTATCATCCAAACACAGTTGTTGATATTCCTCAGCCATCTTGAATGAATCTTTAACGCCTACCTTATTCATTAATTCAAATGGACCGCGTGCCCATCGCAAACCTACCTTTGCACCTCGGTCGACATCCTCCATGGAACATACGCCCTCATCAACAATCTGTGTGGCAACCCCAAACACGACACCGTACAACCGACGAGAAACCTGACTAAACTGTGCCTCTGTGTATGATTCATCTCCATCAATCTCCCACATAGCATTCGCTGCTACTAATTCCCGTAGATTGGCCGCACCGTCGTAGCGCGATGTGTCTAATTGCTCAGCGAGGTAATCTGTCGAGTGTAACGCAATTGGTGGGCCAGTGAGGTTCATTAATCCGAATGGACCAAGACCAATTCTGAACGCCTTTCTTGCAATTGCATCAATTTGAGCCGCACTTCCTACGCCCTCTTGCAGCAATAGACATGCTTCATTCAACCAAGGAACAAAAAAGCGATTGACGACAAATCCCGGCCGATCTCCACATACGATGACCACTTTACCGAGCATCTTGCAGTACTGCACAACTCGATTTACAGTCTGTTGACTAGTCGCTGCTGCAGGTATGACTTCCACCAAGCGGTTCTTCGCCGGATGATAGAAGAAATGCAGACCAACAAAGCGGTCCGGTCTGCCGGTAGCGTCGGCCAGAGCATTGACCGATAGTGAGGAAGTGTTTGACGCCAATATTGTGTTTTCATCGCAAGCCTCATCCAGTGTTTGAAATACCCCTGCCTTGATATCGAAATCTTCGAACACCGCCTCAATCACTAAATCTGTGCCTGAGGCAGTGTTTTCAACACCGACGACTCCAGTAATTCTACCTTGTATATCAGCCACTTGCTGTGGGGAAAAAATCCTGCGTTCAACCGCCTCTGCGAGAAAATTAGTAATTATGTCTTGACCTCGGTCAACCCACTGTTGTTCTCTATCCACCATTTGGACATCGAATTCTTCTTGTGCTGACTTTTGCGCAATGCCTGAGCCCATGTTGCCGGCACCGACTATCGCTACTCGTTGAATTGGTTGCATGATGCTGGCGAATGAAAAGATGTTCATGAATAATGCGTTTGGTTGTCAAGCAGTCGATTAACCATTTAAGATGAGTTTCGCTCGGGTAATTTAATGAAAATAACTCGACAGTTTATCCGAGTTTTTGTTATTGTCTTTGGGATCCTAATTCTATTATCCTATGTCTATGGTGTAGCAAGGGCTGAGGACGGGATGGCGCTATGGGGTGGCATACCTGAATCATGGACAAAATTCATCGTACCATACATGTTTGTAGCCGCTTTCGGCTGGCTGATTTACTGGTGGACTATCCTATATCGCGTTGATGCTTCGGTTATTGATGAACTGCGGTGGCCTTGGCAAACCTCTTCTGATAATAATGGGGCCAACCGGCTTTTTCTGTCGTACTTTTTGTTCATGGTGCCGTCAATGCTGTGGCTGGAAAGTACGTTGTTTCATATGAACAATAATTATTCTTGGACACCTTTACTGGTTATTGGTATTCTCACGCTAGTTTCGATAGGTAATATTATGCTCGGATTATTGGCATATTCTGCCGTCAAAGATGGTGTTAAAGGAGCTAAAGTAATGTTACTAGGAGCAGTTCTGTTAAGCATTCAATGTGTTATTTTTGATGGCCTAGTATGGAATATCAAGTATCCATGGTAAAGTCAACTGACTATCGAATTGTAACCATCGGTCAAACGTTGGCAAAATAGTGTGTTGTCAAATTTTTTCGCGTGCTCCATTAAGTCTAATTGGCGTTCAGGTGATGCCGATTTGCGCGCCTCATACTGGGAGAATACCTCCGTAATTGCGGCTGTCCATGCATCAATATCATCTGGTGGAATACAACTACAGCTAGGCATTAGTTCGTTGTGGGAGGGCAAGTCGGCACACAATACTTTCATACCGGCCGCCATTGCTTCAATTGGCGGATAACCAAATCCTTCACTCACTGACGGGAATAAAAGCGCCTCACAGTTAATTCGTAAGGTCATCAAATATTCATCAGATACTGATGAACCGTGAATTGTCCAGTTTTCTAGCTGATAGGATTTCGCCATTTCATGGATTGATGGCAATCCATAACCCCCGGCAGAATTACCTACGTGGTGAATATGTATGCCATCCCGGATACGGTCTGGCAAATTTGCAATAATTTTACACAAGAACTGCATTCGCTTACGCGGATCGTTACTACCCACAACCAGTAGATTGCAGGCTTGTGGCAGCGACAAGTCAAGAACCTGATTATTGTCGGGATGATATTTTGCTAAATCTAGCCCCATTGGAATACAGATTGATTCAACTGACGAAAAGTTATTTTTGGCAGCCTGCAGACTGTGCCTTGAGTTGCAGAACAAATAGTCGGCCAGATTGATTCCATGCCTTAGTTTGTTCAAATCTCGTTTTCTGATAAGCCCGGGATTCATTTCTCCGACATCGATGGTTTCTGTGCTAAATGCAAGTTTTTCTGGATACAAATGAAACAAGTCATGGATGGTAATCACCACCGGAAGTTGACTATTGTTTGGCACTAAATGGGCTTGTTCTTGGTCAGTGATATGAACCAAATCACATTGATTATTAAGAGCAAGATTGGCAATGCGTTTAGCCACACGTCTGGGGTGGGATACCCAGCGGTTCCAGACTCTGGAAAACGGGTTATTCGTCTTAGCTAGGGGGTATTCGCAAATACCCGCTAATTCCCACCCTGTTATCTTTCCAGCCTCTAGCATGTCAACTAAGTTGTAATGCGCTGCTCCTAAGCCCGTGTTGCGACCAAGCGAGCCGCCACGAACCAGAAGGACTCGCTTGGTCATGTTAACACCAGACATACCCACCATTTCAAAGGTGAGTTCCAATGCGTTCGCTAATACTCATTGATATTAGGAGCTCATTCTTCGTCTTTGCCCAGAGCGATTACTCCAAGTATCAAACAGGAGACTGCTCCCAGAACCAATAGCAGAGCAATGTAGTCGGTTGGGACGTCAAAGTTAGTCCAGTAGGTTAGTGCGTTCTGGTTGGTTACAATTGAACTCTCCATTTCTTCTGCATCGTCATCTTCGATCTCCGAGGACTGAACGATTTGGAATACTGGTTGTAAGTCGTCCATAGTTGGTGCAGTTGCTCTATCGTATTGGCCTCTCATGTCTAAGTAGAATGTTGAGGTTGAATCACCGGCGATAATCAAACCAGACAGTTGTTCTGCCTGCATGTTGATTTCTGTGCCAAAGTAAACTGGTAAAGCCGGCGTCATTGCGTCAACCAGACTGAATGACTTGATCAGTTTCGCAGTGATTGGTCTAGTAGTTGGGTCAACTGATGCTGTGCAGTCGTCTACTGGAATGTTCTTGACCTCACTGGTTCCAGAACAGACAACAGCGGTTATTGCATAACCACCCGCATCAACCTTGTCGCCATCACCAGTCAAGAAACCGCCAGTGGTTTCATCAAGCGTTTCAACACCAACTAGACCAAATGTGGCCATCATCATTTGGGTGTTGTGCCATGGTAACTCATTGGAGCCATCCTCAAGCAATGTTTCGCCCTTGTCACAGTCTGGGTTGTGTCCAGTACAAATTGTGTAGGTGGTAGCAGGTCCGGTAGACACGCCGCCTGAGCCGTAGTATGTCAAGTTAGTTTCCAACTTGGTCCAGCCCAGCGTCGGGTCGGTAATGTCTCCAGCAACAAATGCGCTAACTGGGTCTCTCCAGCCATATAGCCACTCATTGACAGTCTGAGTTTTGTAGGGACCATCGCTACCTAAGCCCATCAAGAAGTCTGGAACGAACTCATCGTAAATGGCATCTCTTAGTAGCGACCTAAGGGCAGCAGCTGCGTTAGCATCGATGCCATAGATTGCGCCAATTGTCGTCTCATTCCAAGGCATTGGTGCGCCTGCTTGCATAGTTGCCAAATCAATTGGTGGGGTCTGTCCAAACAATTCACCGTATAGGAACAAGCCAGAACCGGTTCTGGTGGTAATACCTAGTGGACCATATAGTAGATTGCCAGCAACTTCAGGGGCAACTGATACTGGAGGTGCTCCGGCTGAAGCGCCCAATACACCCCATGCGCCGCCCATGTTCAGGCTGTATCTTAGGTAGCCACCATTAATCGGGTCTTCGCCACCAAGTGTTATGTTGACGAACTCTTCAGCAGTTATCGTGCCAGTGCCACCAAGCAGCACCAATGGTAGAGCAGTCTGACTGCCTAACCAGCCGCCAACCCATGCGGCGATTGCACCATATTGAGTCATATCTATATTGTAAGTGGACATTGCTGTTGCGGCGTCCATTCCGATGAATGTTGCAACTCCAAACGCGGTGGCAGATTCATCACCTACTGCATTGGTTGCTAGAATACCAGTTGGCGTTGCGTCACCTTGTCCGCCAAACAGTAGATTCATGGCAACAGCGTTGTCGATGTCAACCCCGAGATAGTTCATCATACGAGTAGATGCATCGACTGCGTTTCCGGATTCGTCCACAGACCAATCAGAATCGCCACCGCCGTGGACGTTACCAAATGTTCCGGCAACACCGTAACACAAAGCCCAGTCGTTAGCAATGGTTGCGTTAATGTCTGGCACTGGAGCGGTTGGATCAACAACATAGTTCCAAATGCTGGCTCTTTGCATAGTTCCTACATTGGCAAAGCCATTTGCTGCATCAGCCATTACCTCATCATAGGTTGCGGTTGGGAATGCATCACAGTGGCCGGCTAAAACCATAACACCAATCATTCCAGTTAGTGAAACATCTTCTCCAGTTGGCATTACTGCGGAGTCAAATGCATATGACATATCGGTAATTGAGGCGTTACCAGTGAATGTCACTGAACCTGTTTGAGCTTGCTGGCCTTGTATGGCTTGAGTGTAAGTGATGGTCTCGCCCATACCCTGCATGTTGTTCATGCCGGACATGTTCATAGCTGCAAAGTAAGCGTCAAAAGCATCATAATAACCAACACCAATCATTGTTGAGGCAGTTGCTGCGTCAACGGCATTACCGCCAGTCATTGCTCCTGCTTGGATGCCACCATATTGTGTAGCAAGGCCATCTGCAGTTGCTTTACCAGCACTGAATGAGGTAATCTCATTGTTGATTGCAGCAGCAGCAAAACCAGCCTTCGTCAAATCCATGATTCCAGAAATTGCCAAACCTGTTGCTCCGACAACCTGTGGCTGGAACGGAATATTAGTGGTAGTAACTTCACTGTCACATGGCGTTCTGGTATCCTCAGCGCAGGTGTAGACCTTAGATTCGCTGTATGTTAAAGTTCCAGCGGTCT
>DALZ01000010.1 GCA_002496955.1 Euryarchaeota archaeon UBA128
CTTACCATTTTCGGGAGGGTCATAATGAATTACGCAATTTACCCCTTCAACATCAATGCCACGGGCTGCAACATCCGTAGCAATCAGCGCCATACATTCACCATGTTGAAATCTAGCCATCGCCCTATCACGCTGTTTTTGCGATAACCCTCCGTGAAGAGTTTGGGCTGCTAAGCCATCGTGATTCAAATCTTCACCAACCCTATCTGCCCCTCTTCTTGTCCGGCAAAATACGATTGTGCGGCCGCATTTCCTAATAATTTCATTTGAAATTGTTGATTTCTTAGAATTAGGCATCAACCAAAAATAATGTGTCATACTCTCCATAGTCACCTCTTCGGGGCCTACCTCAATGGTAACTGGATTGGTTTGGTAATCTCTAACCAATTCAGCAACTTCATCATCTAAAGTAGCACTAAACAATATTGTCTGACGGTCTTTGCTGCATTCATCTAAAATTTGACAAACCGGTTGCATGAATCCCATATCAGCCATTCTATCTGCTTCATCGAGAACGACAATATCCACATCTTCGAGAGATATCGAGCCTCTATCAATCAAATCGATTAATCTGCCCGGGCAAGCCACAAGAATATCTACTCCACGATCTAGCGCTTTGAATTGTTTTGTGTATGATACTCCGCCGTAAACTGCATATGTGTATAGTCCAAGTTCTTGGGAAAGAGGATCTAGCACCTTGAATATCTGTTCGGCTAATTCTCTCGTTGGTGTCAAGATAAGAGAGGTGGGAAAGCCTGGCTCTGCTTGCTTGGTCCGCTCGATTAATGGTAATCCAAAAGCGAGGGTTTTGCCTGAGCCTGTAGGTGCTCTACAACATAAATCATGACCTAACATTCCATCAGGTATTGATTCAGTTTGAACCTCGAAAGGTTCCTTGATGCCCTGAGCATAAAGTGCTTCTACCAACCTTCTGGAGACTCCGAGATCTGAAAAAGACACCATATCCAACAAACTAAGCCGCCTTGCAGCCCTATTTGATACCCCCAGTAGGTATTTGGATTAATTTGGCTAACTATGTGTTAATGAGTGCTTGCCGTTAGTCGATAGAAACTAGCATCGCAACAGCATTCCCGCCACCTAAACACAGGGTGACAATGCCAGATTTAGCTTCGGTTCTGCGCATGACACCGAGCATTGTTATCAAGCATCTTGTTCCGCTACTGCCGAGTGGATGACCCAGCGATACGGCGCCACCATGCAGGTTGAGTCTGTCATGTGGAATTCCGACCTCTTTTGCTATGGCACATGATGCTGCGGCAAATGCCTCATTGTGTTCGTAAATATCAACATCCAAAACCTTCAATGAGTTACGTTCCAGCAAAGTATTGATTGCCGGTATTGGCGCGCTCATGACCCTGTGTGGCTCTACGCCGCTGGTACAGTAATCATCAATATAAGCGATTATTTCCCAGCCATTTTGTTTGGCAGTAGATTCATCAGCCAGTAAAACGGCGCTAGCACCATCATTCAGAGTGCTGGCATTTCCTGCTGTCACTTGTCCTGATTTATTGAACACTGGTCTAAGTTTAGCGAGGGTTTCTGTGTTTGATTCGCCTTTAATGCCCTCATCTTTGGCGAATAAGACATCATCTCCACGTCTCTGGGGCACGCTAACTGCAAATGTTTCCCAATCAAACCATCCTTGTTTCCACGCATTGGCCGCCCTTTGATGACTACGAACGGCAAAGTCATCCGAAGCAGTTCTGGTTATGCCTGACTCATCAGCGATTGTTTCCCCGGTATTGCCCATGTGGATGTCATTGTAAACATCCCAAAGGCCGTCATGAAGCATCGAATCTATAAGTTTTGAATCGCCCATTTTCTTACCCTTCCGCTGACCTGATAACAACTGTGGGGCATTTGACATACTCTCCATTCCACCGGCGATGACTACCTTGGCCTTACCAGCAGTTATGCTGCTTGCTCCAATCATTGCTGCTTCCAAGGAACTACCACAGACTTTGTTGATAGTTGTAGCCCCAGTGGATACCGGCAATCCTGCACCAAGAGCCACTTGCCTTGCTGGATTTTGTCCACAGCCTGCTTGTAATACTTGACCAAACAAGACATCGTCAATTATTCCAGATGAATTGTCGATTCCAACTCTGTTACACAATTCTTTCACTGTTATAACGCCAAGTTGAACCGCTGTCATCGATGATAATGTGCCCAAGAAACTGCCAATTGGAGTTCTAGCTACTCCACAGATTACCACTCTGGGCTGGCTCATAGTCAGTCCAATGAGAACCAAGACTTCAATATGCCCATCAAAGATTGGGGTTCAATCTTGAGAAGATTTGATGAAAGAAGAGTCTTGGGATGGACATGGCGAAGTTCAAGACCGAATTTGAAACCGATCGAAATGCAAACCAAATGAGGCATGTTGAAGTTGAGATAGATTTTACTTCAAATGCCTTGGCGTCTATCCTTTACCGACAAGGTGATACAGTTGTTTTAGCCTGTTGCACCAAAGAAGCAAGACTACCAGGATGGTTTCCAAGAGATTCCACTAAAGGTTGGGTACATGCAGAGTACTCGCTTTTGCCCGGCTCGACCGATTCGAGATTTAGACGAGAAAGGCGCGGTGCTAAAGGCAGGACTCAAGAGATTGAACGCTTGATTGCTCGATCGCTTCGTGCCGCAGTTGATTTAGAACAATTAGGGCCGATCGCACTCAATATTGATTGTGATATCCTAAATGCCGACGGAGGCACAAGATGTGCGTCTATTACCGCCGCAAATTTGGCTCTCAGATTGGCAGTTAGAAGATTGATTGCTGACGGACAATGTCTACCACTCGAGCACAGACCGACAGATGAAGAACGTAAGTCTGGTTGGAGTGCCCCAAAACTAACTGATGCTGAAAAAACAGCTCATGAAAATAACGTCATCCCTCATGATCTAGCGGCAATTTCCGTCGGTCTAATCGAAGGTGACGTCTATCTAGACCTCGATTACGTGCTAGACTCAAATGCCGATGTGGATATGAATGTAGTTAAGACAAGCGATGGTAAATATGTAGAATTACAGGGCACAGGTGAAGAATCAACTTTTTCTGGCGAAGAGTTGTTTGCGTTGATTGCCCAGGCTGATGCCGGTCTAGATGCTTTATTTGAAGTTCAAGCAGCAATTTTGGATGGTATTAACTAGTCTTAGTTTCATTGGAAGAATTGAAATGCCAAATCATATCGCAGGTACTTGCGGGTAGGTAGCTTAGTTGGGAGAGCGCAGCACTGAAGATGCTGAGGTCGCCGGTTCAAGTCCGGCCCTACCCACCACTCCAATGAAAAAAATTTAGGGTAGAAAATTGTTGTAAAATATAATCAATGCATTAATTTGGTAGTTTTGTCTATGAGTGTCATGGGCGAAGAACTTGAGCAGGTTGACGAGCCCATCGAGGAGTCTGATGTCGAGGAAAAAGCGAGGGACAAAATCGCTAAAGAACTCGAACAAATAAGGCGTAGAAAGACAAAGACAAACAAGCGAAGATTCCTGAGTAATAAAGAGGATTATGTGTTATTTGCGGGTATTGGTTATGGCATTCTGTTTGCAATTTTGTTAGTCGGTATGTCTAGTGGGATTTTCGGCTCCTCTACAACACTGGACCACAAAGCATCACAAACATTTCTTGATACTGGAGAAGAATGTTTGAATATTGAAGATGAGCCATGGATACTTATTTTCCCAGAAAATGACGCTGAATACTTGGATTTGTCAGCCAGAAACCTACCAACTGGCTATTCGCTGATGAACTACACCATCATGGAGTATGTTGGTGAGTCGTGGAGCGATGTTGTCTCAGAAGAAGTCATTGCTCAGGTATCTGGAGCCAAATCATCGATGAAAGCACCGTTTGATGAACTAGATGTCGGAGAATATCGAATACAATTCACGGTGGAAGTTTATAATCAAAGCACAGATTTGGTGAATGCTTCGATCGTCGATGGCGGAGAAATGCTTAGTAAAAACATAGATTTTGAATTAGAGATAAACAGTGGTGGATTCTTCTCATTCCTACCATTTGTTGACTCCGACTCTCATCGTGAGGTCAGGATTACTGAACCAGGACCAAGAACCTGTTGGACAACAAAAGACCTTGGTGATTGGGGCTATTTGTTGATGGCTGCAGAGTTAGGTGGCGGTCGTGAGACTGCCATGTTAACAGGCGGTACTGCCGGTATTCCTGCATGGTGGATGGCTTTTATTTCGTTGTCCTTATCAGCAGTTACCCTACTAATCATCTATCCTGTCATGTACAAGATTTATCATCAAGACACGGATGATATTCTCTCAAGGAATCACATCGCTAGAGTAGTGGAAGACATTCTCGGTAAGACTTCCAAGCGTTTGCATATAGATATTGACTGGGAGTTATACAAACTTGAATCTCGTGAATTATCTATTGACATAATGGTGCCTTACAAAAATACCGATGGAACCTTATCTGACAGTAAAGACATCAGGGCTGAAATACTAAGAGAAATCCTTGAGGAATTTGCTATTTTCCGTGTCTTCAAGCCTGTTCAACTAACTGTGAAAACGATTGGCGTAAATCAGGCGATAGACTTTGAGAGCGGAGTTGGAATTGGTGCTGGTGCAGAAGGTGCAAATGTTGAGGAAGACCAAGACTATGCTAGTTTCTTCTCCGAATTACACACCCTCTCGAGAGTTGAGGATGAGGTAAGAGATAGTCTCGACTTATTCTTCGCCAGACGTAGTGATGTCAAGATGGAAGGTGCTGTTGTTACTAGCGATGATCGAGTCATATTTGTTTCAGTCATTTACAAACCAACTCAACGATTCGCATTCTTCAGGTTCAAGAAAACTACTGATGAGGTTGAAGTAGAACTGTACCACTACATATCTGAGCGCAACGAGGACTTGCTCGGTAGTCAAGAATTAATCGTGAAAGCGCGTAATCAAGTTTCTACCTTGGCAGATCGTTCCGGTGCCGGTAGAGTAGAGAGTGCCAACAAGGACAAGAATGACGACAGGATTGTTGCAGTTGCTAAACAAGATGGCCTCGGCGGCAGAATGTTACAAACCAACTTCATTGGAAACACGTTGTCTACTGTCGAATATATGGCCAATGAAAAGCGGGAAATGATCAATAAATGGGGATTCTGGGGTCTTATCGTATTCGTTTGGATTCCGTTTATGGCCTCAGGCGTACTGGTCGGTGCAATGTTGGGGTTGTTATCGAGAATGCAGTTTACGAGGGTTCTAGCTGCAACATTTATTGGCGGTGCTGCTGCTTCCATTACTTGGGCATACACCGCTGAGGGCATTGTGAAATTTATGCACCAATACAAATTAGAAGCGGTCATTCCACTGATGATTATCGTATTTGTTGGAGCCGCATTCCTGCACGTACGCTCGACTAAAGTGCGTCGACAGACTGAATTGTTCGAAGACACCATGCTAGACAATTTCCATGCTGACGTAATAGCAAAGTATGGTGAACACTGATTGGGTGATTCCCTTGGACTACCTTAACCGTCTCGATGGGAATACCAATAGTTGTGGTGACTTGGTGCGCATTGGTATTGTGACAGTTAGTGATCGAGCAAGCAAAGGCGAATACTTAGACGAGGGGGGGCCTGCAATACTGGAATTTTTCAAGGCAGGGATAAATAGCCCTGCCGAAGTATACTATTCTTGCATTCCAGATGAAATGACTGAAATAAAATCTGAGTTGACGCGTTTTGCAGACGACTTAGGGTGCTCGGTAATAGTAACTACAGGAGGCACTGGGCCCGCAGATAGAGATGTCACTCCCGATGCCACAGTCGCTGTATGTGAAAGAATTCTTGATGGCTTTGGAGAGCAGATGCGGGCTATCTCACTGCAATACGTTCCAACCGCAATACTATCGAGGCAAGTGGGTGGCACCAGAGGCAAATGCCTAATTTTCAATCTGCCAGGTCGGCCAAAGGCTATTCGTGAAACGATTGATGAAATTTGGCGTGCTGTCCCGTATTGTGTCGACCTGATTGGTGGACCATATATCGATATGAATGATGATGTATGCGACGCGTTCAGGCCAAAAGATGCACGGCGCAGGTAGACCTCAAAGTTCATTCATTGACTTGAATTGCAAACACATGGTAAGGATGGAAAATAGCGGTAATTTACTAATCAGCGGAGCCACAATGGTACTGCCAGATATTACTAAAGTCGGAGACTTGAGAATCACTGATGGAGTTATTGCGGAAATCGGCGATGCTGGAACATTGGAAAATCATGATAATGAGATGTTTGTCGATGGCACTGGTTTACACCTACTGCCAGGATGTATTGACCCCCAGGTTCACTTCAGAGACCCAGGCCAGCCGGAAAAAGAAGACCTTGGAAGTGGCTCTATTGCTGGCGTTAGTGGCGGTATAACCTCATTTTTAGATATGCCAAACAATGTCCCTTCGATTACAACGCTTGAAGGAATGCAGGGCAAGTTAGACACTGCTGCAGCAAAGTGTGTAAGCAATTACGGATTTTTCATCGGTGCTACTGAAGACAATGTGGAGGATTTACAATCGGCAGTCGGAACAAAAGAAAATCCAATTGCAATTCCCGGAATTTGTGGCATAAAAATATTCATGGGTATTTCAACCGGCACTCTACTAGTGTACAATAAGACCGCGCTGGAAAGAATCTTTAGCGAAACTGCTGGTTTGATTGCTGTTCACGCGGAAGATGAAGATCGGAAGAATGAAAGAAAGAAATTAATCGAAGGCCGAACTGATGTTGCTGCTCATGCATTTTACAGGGATGATATTACAGCACTATTAGCAACTAAACTATCTGTTGAATTAGCCCGTAAAACAGGGCATAGACTACACATTTTACATCTGACCTCAGCAATTGAGGCTGATTATTTGAGTGATATCTGTAACCTACCATCAAAGGCAGAAGGACACCCGATAATCACTACCGAAGTTCTACCACAACACCTCACATTTGACGAGACTGATGTTAATGAACAGGGTGTTCGGTTGCAAATGAACCCCCCAATAAGATACAAACATGACAGAGAAACTCTCTGGCAAAAACTTGCTGATGGAACCATTCAATGTATAGCAACAGACCATGCGCCACACACCTTGGAGGATAAGCTGAAAGGTTTTCCTGACGCACCCAGTGGAATGCCTGGAGTGGAAACCTCTCTACCAGTGATGCTAAACTACGTAAATCAAGGTAGGTGTTCGATAGAAGATGTTGTCCGGTGGATGTCAACCAATGTCGCAGACTGCTACCGCATGATTGGTAAAGGCAGACTAGAGGTAGGATACGACGGCGATATTGTCCTAGTAGATATGAACCACAGCGCAGTAGTTGAGGATGAAAACTCTTGGGCGCGAGTTGGTTGGAACCCGTTTAGGGGTAGGGAATTAACCGGTTGGCCAGTACTTACGGTTGTTGATGGAATCCCGGTATTTGAAAGATCTGCGGGCACCGGCCAGAAAGGCAGATTACTAGTGGAGCCCGGTGCGGTAGGAAAACCACTGCTGATGGAACCTTGGAAATAGCCCTAAACGGTAAAAAAACTGCGTTTTTTGAAATAATCATAAATACTATCCCATAGATTTTACCTCAAGGAGATTTACTTATGAGCAGTTTAGAGGATACATTTGGAAGTGGCTATCAACAAATCATTATCGGATTTGTTGTCTTTATCTTAGGAGCATTTTGGGGCGGTCTTGAAGCAGATGGAAACATGTCTGCGTCTGACGTTTACTGGCCAGCATTAACCATGCTGGCTGGCGGTATGATTACCCTCCTTGGCATTTCTTTCGGCACTGACCATGAAGATGACAGAACCAATGATTTGATGGATGCCATCAATGACTTAACTGCG
Source organism: Euryarchaeota archaeon UBA128 (assembly GCA_002496955.1). Classification (GTDB taxonomy): domain Archaea; phylum Thermoplasmatota; class Poseidoniia; order Poseidoniales; family Poseidoniaceae; genus MGIIa-L1. The sequence continues at coordinate 7,877 of DALZ01000010.1, forward strand.
CGATTAGACAAATTAGTTGCTGCGACAACCGGAAAGGATTCTGAAGAGTGACTTTACAAGTTGTATAACTCACCATATTTCTTCTCGACGTAATCGATGAAAGGTTGTGGAGTTGGCGGTGCGCCGGTAGCGTTTTCTATCAATTCACTAGGAGTCCACTTACTGCCCTGCTGGTGAATCTTGGACCTCAACCAGTCTAGCATCGGTTGCCATTGACCACTTTCAACGATTTTGTCGATATCGCCTATATCGCTTTCCATTGCGGCTAAAAGTTGCGCAGCGTATAAGTTACCCAATGTGTAAGTGGGGAAGTAACCAAATGCTGCCATTGACCAATGGATATCTTGTAAACAACCAAGACGATCCTCTGGAACTTCGATACCGAACCATTCGCTAAACATTTGATTCCAAGTATTTGGAATGTCTTCTATCGATAGGTTGTCGTTGAATATTTTCTTTTCTAGTTCATACCTGAGCATGATGTGTAGATTATACGTGATTTCATCAGCCTCAACTCTAATGAATCCTGGTTCGACGCAATTAGCGATTTTATTCAATTCCTCAGGTGTCCAATCTGGCGATTCTGGGAAATGTTCCTTGAACCATGGCAGAGCAACTTTCCAAAATGCAGGTGTTCGACCGACTTGATTTTCCCAAAATCTACTCTGTGATTCATGCACACCTAATGATACGGCATCTCCTCTTGGAGTGAAGGAATGCTCCGGATCAAGGCCTTGTTCGTACAATGCATGACCTGTTTCATGCATTACAGCATAAAGGCACGAGAATGGATCTTGTTCATCAAATCGAGTGGTGAATCTTGTGTCACCGGGCCATAAACCTGCGGAAAATGGATGGGTCGATGCGTCCATTCTTCCTGCCTCAAAATCAAACCCTGTAGCACTAGAAACCAGCCTACAGAATTCTGTTTGAGCGGCAACTGGGAAGACCATGTCAGCGGGAAGTTTAGGATCGGGATTGGTTTGCTTTGCCTGCATTATTTGTTGTAGTAGTGGCACTAATTTACCTTTAAGTCCGGCAAAAAGTGGATCATAATCGCTCACTTTCATGCCAAACTCATACTCATCTAGTAACACATCATAGCGCGTGGTTTCAACGCCATAATAATCGATTTTTTCGTTTGTCATACTGATTAATTTAGCCAAATGTGGTTTGAATTTAGCAAAGTCGGATTCGCCTCTTGCCTCTTGCCATGCAACCAATGCTTGAGATCTAGCTAGTGCGAATTCAGCAACGAAATTTGAGGGCAATTTGACCGCTTTATCATAGCGCCTTCTCACTTCCCTAACATTTGCTTGTTGGTCTTCGGTGAGCGAACTATCACTCTCTAGTTGTTCAATCATCTCACAAAATGACTCGTCAATAACTCTTGCATGTTGTTCTTTGGCTAACCAAGACATAATTTCTGACCTAGATTTTGCCCCTTTTGCTGGCATAATCGTTTCTTGGTCCCATCCAAGATGCCCTTGTATAGCACTTAGCTTGTGAATATCCTTAACCCTTTCAATAAATACCTCATAACTCGCCATAGATGGCTGAATGAACACACCCTCAATAAGGTAACCTATAAGAAAAGAATCTCAAATGTAGCACACACATTCAAGACCTTAACCTGTATCAGATTAACCATGGCGAGGAAAAAGCAGGATGGCTCTGATGATACTCGTCCAGAACAGGATGATGATTTGGAGGATATTGTCGATTCTGTTATCGGTATCGGTGACAAAACCACTAATTCAGAAAGCACCGAAAATGATGAAGCATCCATCGAGGAATTGTTAAACACCTCTGCAAAGATGGTGGTCGAGACTTGTATGGATATCAGAAGAGGGGAGAATGTACTTATTGTCTGTGATCCAACCACTGGTGAGATAGGCCAAGCACTTCATGAAGCTACCATCAAAAAATCTGAACGTGTTTTGCTCATTGTAATGCCAAAAGCCAAACATCACGGTGAGGAACCCCCCACCCCTGTAGCAAATTTGATGCGCCAACAACAAGTAGTTTTAGCCCCAACAAAATATTCTCTTACCCACACAAAAGCAGTAAGGCAGGCCCTTAGAGATGGGGCGAGGGTTGCCACTATGCCCGGAATAACCAACGATATGTTTACTCACGGCGGGATGGCTGCAGATTTCAATAAGATCAAGAAACGAATTAGTAATTTAGGCCCGTACTTCAGGAGACGGCGTATTGTTAACGTTAAG
>DALZ01000174.1:0-848 GCA_002496955.1 Euryarchaeota archaeon UBA128
ATCAAGACCAAGGCTATTCCACACATTGGAGAAATGTCCAAAACAGGCCCTGCAACCAATGCAATCGCTGGTTTGTCGGTCGGTATGATGTCGACTTTCATACCGATTGTGTTAATCGCAATGGGTATCTTGGGAGCAAACGAGTTCGGCGGCGAAAAGTATGGTCTTTACTGTATTGCAATGGCTGCAATGGGTATGCTAGCTACTGTTGGTGTAACCATGACCGTCGATGCCTACGGACCAGTTGCCGACAATGCAGGCGGTATTGCTGAGATGAGCGGTCTTGGTGATGACGTCAGAGCAATTACTGACGAGCTCGATTCAATAGGTAACACAACTGCTGCAGTTGGTAAAGGATTTGCCATCGGTTCAGCGGCCCTAACTGCGCTTGCCTTGTTCGCAGCTTACACAACTGCAGTTGGTGGCGTGGCTCTAGACCTCACTGACCCAATGGTTGTCATCGGCTTGCTAATTGGTGGCGGACTGCCATTCGTGGTTGCGGCTATGACTATGACTTCGGTCGGAAAAGCAGCAGGGGACATGGTTGTTGAGATTCGCCGCCAGTTTAGAGAAATAGATGGACTGTTGGAAGGCAAAGAAGGAGTTAAGCCAGATTCCAAGAAGTGTGTCGATATTTCAACTCAAGCTGCGCTGAGGGAAATGATTGGTCCCGGTGTTGTAGCAATCACTGCTCCGGTAGTCATTGGATTCGTGCTTGGCACTGCTGCTCTAGGTGGAATGCTTGCCGGTTCACTGGTGTCAGGAGTTCTACTTGCGCTCTTCATGGCTAATGCTGGCGGTGCTTGGGATAATGCCAAGAAGGCTATCGAGCAAAATCACATAGCCGG
>DALZ01000174.1:1116-12008 GCA_002496955.1 Euryarchaeota archaeon UBA128
ATGGCTAATGCTGGCGGTGCTTGGGATAATGCCAAGAAGGCTATCGAGCAAAATCACATAGCCGGCGCAAAGAAAGGCGATGAAGCCCACGATGCCGCGGTTATCGGGGATACCATTGGCGATCCGTTCAAAGATACCTCTGGTCCATCACTGAACATCTTAATCAAACTAATGTCGATTGTTGCGGTCGTTCTTGCGGGCACCGGGGAATTGACCAAGACCGGTCTTCTGTGATTAACACGGTAGTAAACGCACAATCTGCTGTTTCAGGTTGTGGATAAGCCAATTACAAGGTAAGACTAGTGATTAGTAATTTTAGCTAAATTAAAACCCACAGTTGGATAAGTAGCCTATTGAGAAGGACTTGTGCGCTTTCTCTCTTCAGCGATATGGTCCTTCCAGTAATCGACCATTTCCTTAGCTAAGTATTGGTCATAACATGCTTTACATAACTCGATTCTGGTTAAGTCAGAGCCGTGATATAGGTATGTTTCAGTTGTTAGTTGACAGTGGCTACAGATACCGGTCAATAGTTGTGAAGCCATGGATTTTCCAACTATCGGATTTACTTAAACCCTACAATATGTTTTGTTTTCATTAAGCGTTAGGCTTTCAAAAGAAGCCTTCTACGGTTATCCATGCGTGCTTACCTATTGGCATTGCTGATGGTGACCTTGAGCCTCGCAGGTTGTATCAATGACGAGGGCTCTAACATCGGTGGTGTTGGAGACACAACTCAGGATGAATTGGCCTTACCCGACTGGCAAATTGGTGACGAGTGGTTGTACACTTTTGTTACTCCGCAATTTGGCGAAGACAGTGCTAGATTGGTCGTCGCAGACATACGGGCGGATGATGGGCTTTTCATGCTTGGAATCTCATCAGAAGGCGAAGCACAACGTCACGCAGTAATCAATCACAATCCATTCCTCGGACGAGTAACGATTGATGGGCTATCGGTTTACGAAAACGGTGAGCCACAACCGGTGTTCAATTTCCCGTGGGCAATTGGCAACTCCTGGACTTTTAGGCTGTTAGGCCAAGAGTGGTCAGCTACTACCGATAATATCTACAATGGTGAGGTTACAGTTTCAGCCAACTCCGATGATGGTCACGAATTAGATTATGTGTTCAGTGGTCGGCAAGGCTTCCTCAAAACATTAGTCTGGCAGGATAGTGAGGGTAACGAAAACCTTCGCATGAATCTAATCCAAAAGAAAACCGGCTACAACGGTGATGTCTTCTTCTACCGCGCGGGTGACCTGCATGACAACCAATATGCTGAAAATGATCAAGAGATATATGATTCATTCTTTGATGAGGGCTACTCGAGTAATGAGGCATGGGATACTTTAGTTTGGTATCTGGATGTTGAAATCGACGACAAAGGTTCAGGTTCCCTCACCATCAGTGACCAGCAAGATGGCTCTTCACCATTGTCTCGTGCTTGGGGTAGTGGAGCAACTGAAAAAGGCTCTTTTGGCACCATCCCCTCCAAGTCTGGTGAACACCGAATCACCCTTACTTTGCAAGGCGAAACCTCAACGGTTCATCTCAAAGTTGCCGGTGCTTTGGTGCGTTCATGGTCGCTTTGAGATGGTGCTATGCCGACCTTGATAATGATGCATGGCATGACCGGTAACGCAGAAATGATGCGTCCGTTTGCAGAAAAGGTACTACCTAGTGGTTGGACTTTGTTAGTTCCTGAAGCTCGGTTTAATCACCCGGTTAGGGGTAAGACTTGGTGGCGTTATGAGGACTATGATGCCGATGCAACACGGCGGGCAACACTTTCCCGTCGAGAATTAATTGATGTCGATTCAAGTTTATCACAACTCGAACAGTTGATTGCTGAGGAAGCACCAAAAGGGGCGTTAATAGTGGGTGGATTTTCACAAGGTGGCGCAATTGCTCAAGAATTGATGCATTTGCCGATTGCCGACCGTATCCAGGGAATAATATGTATTGGCACGCGCTTGGTTAGGCCAATGGATTTGCGCTTAAGACTTAGTGAATTAGACCGCAAGCGCATGTTTTGGATGCATGGGAAACGCGATGTGCGAGTTTCTCTAGAGGATGGCTTCGCCGTTGCCTCACTGTTTGAGGGGTGCGGTTGGGCAATTGAAATGATTGAACATGATAAAGGCCACATGATTCCAACAGAACATCATGAGGCGTTGAAAGAATGGCTCGTGACTTTTTGCGATTAACGCAGGTACGCACTGGTTTCATCAAACCCGCCAATGAAAGTAACATTGCCATTGCGCAGGTCGAAAATCACCGGCACTGTTCGATGTCCCGTGGCGGTAACTACGGCTTGTCGCAATCCGTCATGTTGGTCAAAATTGATTTCTTTAAACGTCAGGTTCTTGGCCGTAAATAACCGCTTTGCTGCGCTGCAGTAACCACAAAAGTTACCGGTATACATCAAGAAATCAGTATTTGCTTCACCAGCATGTTGTAGGATCACAGCCTCTGACATGATTATCGGTTGTGGGTTAGTAGCCGGCCTTCTAAATATTTGCTATACACCTAAATTCGTGGGTTAGAGCAAGAGTTTGAATACTCAACATAACTAATGCGAGTTGGTGAGGCAATGGCTAATCGGGTGGTGAAATCAATAGTTCCGACCCACACAGTGCTGGAGGGTGGCGGCTTCAAAGTCCGTCGGCCAGTTGCCATGGGCTCACTAATGTCACCATTCCTGTTACTCGATGAAATGGGGCCAGTAGATTATGGACCAAGAGAAGCAATTGGCGCGCCTTCACATCCCCATCGAGGTTTTGAAACCGTAACTTACCTTCTTGCCGGAAGTATGCAACATGAAGACTCGGCTGGTAACGCAGGCGACCTAAACCCGGGGGATGTGCAATGGATGACAGCTGGTCGCGGCATCATTCACTCAGAACTGCCACATCCTGACTTTTACGACGCAGGTGGTCTGTTGCATGGCTTTCAAATCTGGGTAAATCTACCAGCCAAGCACAAAATGATGTCGCCACGCTATCAGGAAATACCCGAGCTTGACTCTCCTGCCGTTGAAAACGAAGGCGTATGGGCCAGAGTTATTGCTGGTGAATGCATGGGTGTCGCCTCAACTATTGACACGGTTATCCCAATCACATTAATCCATGTCAAGATGGGGCCTAATGCGGTTTTAAGACAAAAAATCGACCCTGATTTAAACGCCATGATTTATGCTTTTGGCGGTAGTGTCAAAGTTGTTAATCGACTAGGTGTTAGGAGTTATCCATTACCGTTGGCTTTCGGAGTCAAGCAACAAGTAAATGATGGAGAATTAGCTTTACTCTCAGATGGCGATTTAATCGAATTAAAGTGTGATAAAGCCGCTGAATTCCTGATTCTTGCAGGACCAGAGATAAATGAACCAATTGCCAGATATGGTCCGTTTGTCATGAATACTCGGGAAGAAATCCATCAAGCCATTCTAGATTATCAAAACGGCACCTTGGCGTGAAACGCAAAACCCACGAATCGGGTTAATTTTTACCGATACTTTACATACCCAAAATCTGACAATCAAACATGGAATGGGAAGCATTAGCGACAGTGCTGACACTGCTCACTATCGGGGTCGTAACTCCAGGCCCAAATAACATCACTTGCATATCTCACAGTGCCATTCATGGAGCGAGCGCCAATAACAAACTAATCTCTGGCATGGTGGTAGGTTTTATTATCGTTCATTTGGTTGTTGGTTTCTTAGTTTCTACAGTTGATGAAGGTAGCATGGCTTTGGTATTTCTCCACTACTTCGGTTTGGTATTCATTTTTGCTCTGGGGGCAAGAATTTTCACCCTTAATCCAGCGTTAATTGATCGAACCATCAGTGAGTCTTCAGTGCTAAATTTGGTTGATAGAAATGTTACAATGGTGCCGGTTCTTGGATTTCGAACCGGGCTTTTTATGCAATTTATCAATGGGAAAGAATGGGCTTTTGTATTCGCTATCATGTGGCTTGCCTTAGATGGTTTTGGTGGTGGTTTGATGGGGATTTTAAGCATCACAGCCATAACCACATCAGGAGGGCTATTGGCGATGATTTTGTGGAGTTATGTCGGCGGAAAATTGGTTGATTATGTGAGCAACGAACAACGAGGTCGTAGAGTGTTTAGAGCACTGGGGAGTTTACTCTGTTTGCTTGGCTTGGTAATTGCGTTTCAAGGTGCTTGACTATTTTGCTTGATCCGCCCATGACTGAATAATCATACTTTCAGCTGATTGCAAGTGCTCAGCAACCGTTCCTTGTCTAACCCCGAGCGCTTCTGCTAAGTCTCGCTGTGTGCATTTACGCGGTGTATTGTAATAACCTAATTTGACCGCCATCTCCATGACCTCTTTGCGGCGATTTGGAAGTTGCGGTGCAGCAATATAATCTGCTTTCAATTCTTTACTAATTCGTATTTTTATGTTTGGTGGCAAGATTTGGGATACCTCGTCACGGAACTTTTTCAAGCCCTTTGTTGTGCCGTGAATAGTCATAAACAACCCGTTGGTTTTGGATAAGATAGTTGGTGTTTGAATCCATACCTCTGGATTTTGGTGAACTAACATAGGTAGTGGTCCGGTTGCCTTTGCAGTAACTAGCATACACCCAGGTTTTTCTTCAATAATGCTAGTCATGTCGAAGGAATTACTATTCTTGAACGCCTCGATTGCTCTGTCATTTTGATAATTCAGGCTGAGTATATACTCTGGGTAGTCACTATTGGTAGAAATGGTTGAAACAAACTCGATCGTGGAAAAAAAGTCTAGCATCTTTACTCCGGGTAGTAGTTTTGCTTGGTCAACATTGACTTGGATTTGCAAAAATCTCAGGTCATGTGCTACCATACTCTTTCCTCATTTGTCGCTTGGAATGCTTATTATCAATATATTCCGATAGATACTTAACCAATTGTGGTAATATTAGCAAAATTTACCATTCATAATAGGAAAAATTCGGACTAATGCCGGGATAATAATTTTCTAATTTGCTTGCAGTCTATCGTTTAGCAGTTAAATCGAATTTACTGATAGGCAAAACACTCAAAAAGAGGTCTTAGGTGGCATGGTCGCTGGTGATTTGGTTGAGCGCTATCAATGATTTTACGGACGCGGTCAACGAACAACTAGATGCAGCAAATGAATTGAATCCCATAATCAAGTTAGGTCTATCAATTATTTTTACTGTAATCGGTTACTATGCGGTCAAGTATGCAATCGTACGGCCATGGGGTCGTGTTGTTATGTCAACCGACACCGCATGGGATGACAAATTACACCGCCCCATCGCTAACCGCGCTTACTTCTTCCTGTTTGTCGGTGCTGCCCAACTATCAACCCTGTGGATTTCTAGCCAAGCATCATTTAACGATAGCCTCGCACCATACTTTTCGGCCATTTACATCTTAACAGCAACCTCGATTGCCAGCGTTTCAATTAAGCACATCATTCCAATGGTAATGGATCGCTTTACCGAAAAGTCAAGCGTCACCGTATCAGGCAGCAATCCGTTAATCACATTCACCTTGCGATTTGCAGTTTGGTTTGGCGGCCTTTATCTGGCCCTTACCGAAGTTGGCGTTGAACTGTTTGGTGTTCTGGCATCCTTGGCAGTATTTTCATTAATTATCGGTTTGGCAATTCAACAGACACTTGGTAACATCGTCAACTCGTTCCTGTTGGCGATTGATCGTCCGTTCGAGATCGGTGACAGAATCGAAGTTGATGGCACTTGGGGCTCCGTCGTTGGTACTGGAATTCTATCGACGAAGGTATTAGACCGTGACGAGCGTTTAGTTGTCATTCCAAACAACACCCTGGTTCAATCTACCATCATCAACCACGCTCGTGGTGGCGGTGATGGTATGGCTCGTCGTATCTCCATAGTTATCGACGTTGGTGTTGACTATCGTGAGAAAACCGAGCACGTCAAGTTGACGATGCTGCAAATTGCCCGTGATTGCGAATACATCCTTGACGAGCCAAAACCGCAAGTCCTGATGGTAGAACTTGCTGATTTCGCAAAGGTATACCGTCTGTTTGCCTGGTGTAAAGACTACTCCGATGAGCAATTAGCCCGTGATTGGTTGCTAAGGACCATTGACGCCAAGTTCAGCGATGAGGGCATTAACATTCCATATCCAACCTCGGTCGAACTCACAGAGAGTGTCTACACACAAGCCGCAGCTACCAAGCAGAGGGCTGCGACTAGGCAGATGGCCAAGGAAGACAAGAAGATGGTTGAAGAGCGCGAAGAAGCCAGAAAGAAACTCGAAGAAATTAATGAGAAACTCAAGGATGTCAACCTCGACAAGAAGGAAAAGGCTGACCTTGAAGAAGAGGCAAGACGTCTTGAAACTGTCATCAATATGTTCGACGGTTCCGCTTGATTTTGGGTCCAAAACATAATATTATTGCAACCTATAATGATAGGGGTGGTGTATATACACCTACTCGCAGTATAACGGTTTATGAAGTCCAGCGTAAGCCAAGGCAGAACAGTAAAATCGGCGTTTTTGGTCATTTTAATGATTATAATGACTCAAGTCGGGTACTTAGACCTGATAAATAGTCCAAAAACCGGTAATGATTCATTTGATGATGATTCACCGGTGATGGAGACAGGTGGTTCAGGCTCTGCAATTGTTTATTCCAACAACAAGATGTCTGTAGGTAGTAGTCACACCTGCGCTATTCTTGATGATGGTGGCATCAAGTGTTGGGGTCACAGCAGGGGCACCCCTGCTTCTGCTAACAATCATCTAGATGCTCCGCCATCCACTAGTATTGACCTTGGTGCGGGACGAACGGCCGTTGCAGTAGATGCCAGCTACTGGGTTACCTGCGTCATTCTTGACAACGGCGAATTAGTGTGCTGGGGATGGAATTCAAATGGACAGTTGGGTAACGGACAAAATGGAAATGCTAATTGTTGTGAGTTTGACAATACAACCGAGGCGATTGACCTTGGACCGGGCCGTACTGCCGTAGCAGTAGATACTGGTGGGCACCATACATGTGCCATTCTTGATAACGGCGAATTAAAATGTTGGGGACGGGATCATCATGGGCAGTTAGGCGACAGTGGTGGAAATACTGATCTCAACACACCCCCGTCTAATGCAATCGACCTCGGTTCAGGACGAACAGCGGTTGCGGTGTCTGCTGGAGATGAGCATACCTGCGCTATCCTTGACAACGGCGACCTGAAGTGCTGGGGGAGAGATCACAGTGGACAGTTGGGTACGCCGGGCTCTGATGTGGGTCTCTCGTCGCCTCAAAGTACACCGATTGACTTTGGACCAGGCCGAACGGCCATTGCGGTTTCTGCAGGCTCAAGTCACACCTGCGCCATCCTCGACAATGGTGAACTGAAGTGTTGGGGGTCGGACAATTACGGACAGTTGGGCCGTGGTATCGCTGCTCCATATGTGGAAGGGGGAGCTTGGCAATCCATATCTATCCACGAACCTCCATCTACAGCGGTTGACCTCGGTCTTGGCCGAACAGCAGTTGCGGTCGCTGCGGGAAGCTACAATACCTGTGCCATACTCGATAACGGTGAGGCTAAGTGTTGGGGGCATGACCGTTATGGGCAGTTAGGTATTGGTGGTGGTGGTGACTATTATGAATATGAATCATCGCCTCCTTCTACCCCAATTGACTTTGGCCCCGGTCGAACTGCCGTTGCAATTGATAATGATTACGGGCATACCTGTGCTATCCTTGACAACGGTGATTTGAATTGTTGGGGGAAAGATCACGTCGGTCAGTTGGGTAATGGTGCTGGCACAACCGACCAAGGCTCACCAGTCTCGGTTTCTGGAGGCGACACTTGGGACACTACGAGAACCGCGAGCAGTGGCTCAGGCTCTTCCAATACTCTCACGCCTAGCGTCGAAGGCGCCGACCTAATCATAGATGAAGCGATGGATGATATCACGTTCCAGTACAACGCCAGTGGGGTAAGCGGCTCAGGCAGCGGCTCAAACGCTGGTACCTACAATGGCAACGGAACCGCATGGATGGTCGAGAATATTGCCCCCGCTGGTACTAGCTCATTTCCCAACCGATTAACTGCGGTTGGCAACACGCTCTTCTTTATCGCGAATAATGGGCAAAACGGCTACGAGTTGTGGAAAAGCAACGGTACATCATCAGGCACGGTAATGGTGAAAGATATTTACTCACAGCAGGCATACTCCAACCCTAATTATTTGACGGAGATGGGCGGAACGCTCTACTTCAGCGCTATGGACACTACCAACAACGGCCATCAACTGTGGAAGAGCGATGGGACAGAATCCGGTACGGTTATGGTTACAGCCATCAACAGTGGAGGTACCGCTAACCCTGGAATACACACTGATGGGTTTGTCCTTATGAACAACAATCTATACTTCTCAGCCAGTGATGGTACCAATGGAGTTGAATTGTGGAAGAGTGATGGAACAGCCTCAGGAACTGTGATGGTGAAAGACATCAACCCCGGCTCAGGTGAAAGTTTCTCATATACGCCTGCTGTTAAGCCTGTAGTCATGAACAATGAACTTTACTTCCAAGCCAAAGACGGAACCAGCGGATTTGAATTGTGGAAGAGTGACGGTACTGCCTCAGGCACGGTTATGGTCAAGGATATCTACAGTGGAAGTTACAACGGTAATCCCTCCTCCCTCACAGTTGTCGGCAACACCCTCTATTTCAAAGCCAACGACGGAATCAACGGAGTCGAATTGTGGAAGAGTGACGGTACTGCCTCAGGCACGGTGATGGTCAAGGATATCTACAGTGGAGGTAACAGTCACAGCGGTAATCCCTACTTTTTCACAGTTGTAGACAACACCCTCTATTTCTCAGCCACCGACGGAACCAACGGAATCGAATTGTGGAAGAGCGATGGAACAGCCTCAGGAACAGTGATGGTGAAAGATATTAATTCTGGCTCTTTGTCGTCAATGGGCGTTGTTGAGAAGCCTGTAGTCATGAACAATGAACTTTACTTCCAAGCCAATGACGGTACCAACGGAGCTGAATTGTGGAAGAGCGATGGAACTGCCCCAGGCACGGTGATGGTCAAGGATATCCGTATCGGAAGTAGCGGCAGTAATCCCATCTATCTCACAGCCTTTGGCAACACCCTCTATTTCACAGCTGGTGACGGATTCAACGGAGATGAATTGTGGAAGAGCGATGGAACTTCTTCAGGCACGGTGATGGTCCAGGATATCAACAGCGGAGGTAGCAGTGATCCCCAACTATTCACAGCCGTTGGCAACACCCTCTATTTCAGAGCCAAAGACGGAACCTACGGACACGAATTGTGGGCATTGGACCCAGCCAACATCACTGGACTTGGAGGCGGCTCAGGCAGCGGCTCAGGTAGTGGCTCTTCGAGTTCCTCTTCCTTTGCGTATGCGAACAACAAGTTGGCTCTTGGCCATCAGCACACCTGCGCCATCCTTGACACCGGCGATGTGAAGTGCTGGGGAGGTAATGGCGTAGGGCAGTTGGGTGATGGAAGCAACACCCCTACATGGGGTAATGTACCGACCACACCAATTGACCTTGGTACGGGCCGTACAGCAGTTGCCATTTCTGCAGGATTCTCCCACACCTGCGCCATCCTTGACACCGGCGATGTGAAGTGCTGGGGAAGGGATAATCACGGACAGTTGGGCGACGGTGGAAGCAACACGGACACCAACCCACCTTCATCCACAGCGATTAACCTCGGCACGGGCCGTACAGCTGTTGCCATTTCTGCTGGAGATTACCACACCTGTGTCATTCTTGACAACGGTGAGGCGAAGTGTTGGGGAAGGGACGATTTCGGACAGTTGGGCGACGGTGGAAGCAACACGGACACCAACGCACCTTCATCCACAGTGATTGACCTCGGCACGGGCCGAACGGCCGTTGCGTTGTCTGCTGGAACTGCACACACCTGCGCCATTCTAGACACTGGCGACCTGAAGTGTTGGGGAGCCGACGTTAACGGACAGTTGGGCGACGGTGGAAGCAACACCAACACCAACAACAACAGCAACACCAACGCACCTTCATCCACAGCGATTAACCTCGGTACGGGCCGGACGGCAGTGGCCGTTTCTACTGGAAATTCCCACACTTGCGCTATTCTTGACAACGGCGGCCTGAAGTGTTGGGGAGCCAACAATTACAAGCAGGCGACGGGCTATACGGACTCAAATATCCTAGAACCTCGTTACGTGATTGACTTGATTGGCCTAACGGTTGTTGCGATGTCTGCTGGATATCAATACACCTGCGCCATTCTTGACAACGGTTCGGCATATTGTTGGGGGATGTCTAACTACGGACAGTTGGGCTATCCATCTGGCTGCAACAATGGCTGCTACGTCAATGCCGTGCCGATTAATTTAGGCACGGGCCGAACGCCTGTTGCGCTGGATACTTCAGCTGGAACGAGCGATCCGCACACCTGCGTCATCCTTGACAACGGTGAGGCGAAGTGTTGGGGACATAACGGGTTTGGAAAATTGGGCACTACCAGTACATCTTATCCGTTTGGCCAACCCATGTTAGTTTCCGGCAACAACACCTGGGATTCCTCAACAACAGCGAGCAGCGGCTCCAGCGGTGGCATGACCAACGTCACCGGAGCAACATGTACGGTTTCACCGGCACTACCAACCGGTTTGAATATCGACGGCGGAACGTGTACAATCAGCGGTACACCTTCAGTTGTAACAACCAACACAACTTACACCATTACTGCAATAATCAGTGGAACAACCTTCCAGACCAATATCTGGCTATCATCTTCTAACTTTGGTGAAATCACCTCAACAGTTGACGGTGCAGAACTGCAACTTGGTGAAACGATGACCCCAATTTCTCTCTCCTAT